>SKXG01000004.1 GCA_007128525.1 Pseudomonadales bacterium
GCTGTTCGAGAAAGCGGCCGCTGATGTCCCAAAGGGTGTCACCACGGACGACCGTATAGGTATCCGGATGATCAGATCTCAGATATTCCGACAGATCTCCGGTAGACTGCGCCCAGGCCGACAATGCGAACAGGTAAGCGCAAAGCAAAACAGGGAGAGCCTTCCACATGTTTTGTATCCTTTTAGCGTTTGATACCCCGGCGGTCATTGCCGGTAGCCGCTGCTCGGCCCATGCCCAATGCTCTGGCCCTGAATTTTCTGCCACCTGACTGTCAGGGAACCGAAAGGCCGGAAAAAAGTCATTAGACTTCGGAATCTTAGCAGCACAATTTGTCACAAGACTAGAGACAGATCACACCCCTTATGGCCCTACTGAACATTCTCGAGTACCCCGATCCGCGCCTGCGCACCAAGGCCGAGCCCGTAACCGCAGTCGATGACGCGGTCCGTCAGCTGGTCGACGACATGTTCGAGACCATGTACGACGCGCCCGGTATTGGCCTGGCCGCGACACAGGTTAATGTCCACCAGCGGATTATCACCATCGACGTCAGCTCGGAGCGCGACCAGCCGCACGTATTCATCAACCCGGAATACGAGATTTTGGGCGGCAGTCAACAATCTGAAGAAGGCTGTCTGTCAGTGCCCGGCTTCTATGAGTCGGTCGAGCGTGCCGAACATATACGCGTCAAAGCGCTGAACCGCAATGGCGAGGCCTTCGAAATGGAAGCGGAGGGCCTGCTTGCCGTCTGTATCCAGCACGAGTGCGACCACCTTGATGGCAAGCTGTTCGTTGATTACCTGTCGAACTTAAAGCGCAACCGGATTCGCAAAAAGCTCGAAAAACAGCACCGTCAGTCCGCCTGAGCCACTGCCTGGACTGCCCACCATGACCGATCCTGCACAGCTGCGGCTGGGTTTCGCCGGGACGCCGGAGTTCGCGGCCCAGATACTGCGCGGGCTGATCGACGCCGGCTGCCCGCCCGTGCAGGTCTGGAGTCAGCCGGACCGGCCCAGCGGCCGCGGGCGCAAGACCCGGCCCAGCCCGGTCAGCGCACTCGCCATGGAACAGTGCATTGCGCTACATAAGCCCGCCAGCCTGCGAAACAGCGCCGAAGTGGCGGCGCTCGCCAGCCTGCAGCTCGATGCGCTGATTGTGGCCGCCTATGGCCTGATCCTGCCGCCGCCGATCTTAAGCACCCCGCGCTTCGGCTGCATCAACGTCCATGCTTCTCTGCTGCCACGCTGGCGCGGTGCCGCGCCCATCGAACGGGCATTGATGGCCGGCGACACCGAAACCGGCGTGTCGATCATGCAGATGGATGCCGGCGTGGACACCGGCCCGGTGTTCCTGCGCCGTGCCACGCCAATTACGCCTGACGACACCGGCGACAGTCTGCACGAACGACTGGCGACGCTGGGCAGCGAAGCCCTGCTTGCGGTGTTGCCCGAACTGGGACATCTGCAGGCGGAACCACAGCCAGACACCGGCATCACCCACGCCGCCAAGCTCAGCGCAGAAGACAGCCGGCTCGATTTCAACCGGCCAGCTGAAACGCTGGCGCTGCAGATCCGGGCCCTGAACAGCCGTCAGCCGGCACTCGCCTGGCTTGGCAACGAGCGCATCCGCTTGTTGTTCGCCGTCGCGACGCCCGACACGTCCGTCTCGTCTGGCAGCGCACATCGCCCAGAACCAGGTACCATCGTTGCCGCAGATCGTGACGGCCTGCTGGTTTGCACGGGCACCGGGCTGCTCCGCGTGACCCGGTTGCAGCTGAGCCGTGGCAAAGGCCGGCCCCTGTCGGTGGCCGAGGCGCTGAACGGCTACGGTGATCTGCTCAAAGCCGGCCAGCGCCTGCAGCCGGTGCCGGCACCATGACCGGCCGCGACGGTCAGAGCCCCAAGCGTCCGCGCCGCGGCAAGCGTCCGGGTAAGCCAAATATCCGCGCCCTGGCGGCCATGCTGGTGCAGCAGGTTGTCGAGCAGGGCCGCTCCCTCGATGGTCTGTTTGATGATGCCCGCGTTCCGGGACGGGACCTGCCACTGCTGCACGCGCTGGTCTATGGCGTACTGCGCCACTTTTACAGCCTGCGGGCCGAGGTCAATCAGGCGCTGGACCGGCCGCTGAAGGCGCGCGACACCATCGTGCTGCACCTGCTGCAGGTTGGCATATTGCAGCTGCGCCATATGCGCATTCCGCCGCATGCGGCCGTCGGCGAATGTGTCACAGCAACCCGGGCTCTGGGCAAGGGCTGGGCCAGCGGCTTGGTCAATCAGGTGCTGCGCAATCTGGCCGAATCTCCGCCAGATCCGGGTGCCGACACCGAGGCCCGTTACGATCAGCCCGCCTGGCTGCTGGAGCGACTGCAGGCCCAGTACCCCGACCGCTGGCAGGCACTGGCAGCCGACCTGAAGGCCCGCGCGCCCATGGCGCTGCGAGTCAATCTGAGCCGCACGACACGAGCAGCCTATCTTGCCCGGCTGGCCGACGCCGGCCTGACTGCCACCGAAGGCCTGGACGGCGCCACCCTGGTGCTGAGCGAACCGGTTCCAACCGAAGGTCTGCCCGGCTTCGAGGCAGGCCTGGTCAGCGTTCAGGATGAAGGTGCCCAGCTCGCCGCGGCGCTGCTTGACGTGCCACGCCAGGCTCGCGTGCTCGATGCCTGCGCCGCGCCCGGTGGCAAAGGCCTGCACCTGGTTGAACGCCACCGGCTAGAGTTCGGCCCGGATGCGACAGACGACGGGCTGCAGCTGCTGGCGCTGGAGATTTCTGCTCGGCGTCTGGCATTGATCAAACCGGAACAGCAGCGGCTCGGGCTGACGTTCGCCGTGCAGCAGGGCGATGCCACCCAGCGCGACTGGTGGGACGGGCAGCCGTTCGATCGGATTCTGCTTGATGCACCCTGTTCCGGCACCGGCACGCTGAGACGCCATCCCGACATCCGGCTGCTGAAAGGCGCCGACGACCTGGCCACATTTCAAGCCTTGCAACGCACAATGCTGGACAATCTGTGGTCCTGTCTGGCGAGCGGCGGCATATTGCTGTACTGCACCTGCTCGATTCTGCAGGAAGAAAATGATGCCGTGCTGCAAGGGTTTCTGGCCGCACACCCGGAGGCCCAGATCCTGCCCATAGACGCCGACTGGGGTACAGCCACCGAATTCGGACGTCAGCTGCTGCCCAGGCACCAGGGTCCGGACGGGTTTTATTTCGCGCGCCTGCAACGGCGTTGAGCGCTGCGCCCTATTAACGCGGCTACGCAGGCCAGGCCGATTCGCGGCCGACTGCCGGCGGCACATTCACCAGCGCTCCCGATGCCTGCAGTTCGGCGATGTGTTCGGGATCCAGCCCGAGCAGATCCGCCAAGACGCTCGTGTTGTGCTCACCCAGACGCGGGGCGGCCGTCCAGCCGCTGGCACCTTGGCCATCAATCCGCAACGGCGTACCCGGATAGGGGAACGAGGGAATATGCGCCGCCCCAAGCTCGACGAAATACCCCCGGGCTTTAATCTGCGCATCATCGAGAAGTTCGGGCGCATTGAGCACCGCGCCAGCGGCAATCCCGACGGCCTGCAGCCTGGCCATTAAAGCAAACTTGTCCTGCGCGATCGTCCAGTGCGCCAGGCCGGCATCGATTTCGTCGCTGTGCGCGCGGCGACCGGCGGCACTCACGAACGCCGCTTGCTGCGCCCATTCCTCGCCGACGAGATGTGCCAGTGCCTGCCATTGTTCCTCATCGCACACACTGATCTGAATCCAGTTGTCGGCACCGGCGCAGGGATAGACGCCAAAGGGCACGTGAACAGGATGCCGGTTACCGAGCACGTCTGGTTCGACGCCGCTGAGCTGGCGCGCGATTGGGTATTCGCCGAACAGCACAACGGCTGCCTCGTGCAGGGAAAGATCGATGAATCCGCCCTGGCCCGATGTCCTGCGCCTTGCCAATGCCGTCAGCATTGCGACTGCCGCTGTGACACCCGAGCAGGCATCGGGCAGGGCCATCGAGGTCATGCGTGGTTCGTCAGCGCTGTAGCCCATCAGGGCAGTAAGGCCGGTCATCGGCTCCACGCTGGGTCCGAACGCGACGAAGTCCTTGTACGGGCCATCGGTGCCGAATCCAGGCATGGCCACATAGATCAGCTGCGGATTGACCTGGCGCAGCTGATCGAAGCCGAGGCCGAGCTTTGGCATGGTTCGGGCACTGAAGTTCTCGATGATGAGATCGCACTTGGCGACAAGACCAAGCAAGACCTCCCGGCCGGCCGCGGTCTTTAGATCGATCGAGACGCTTTTTTTGTTGCGGTTCAGCTTGTTGAACATGCCTTGCCGGTTCCAGGGCTCATCCCCCGGATCGCCATGGGGGTAGAGTCCGACCCCAGGCGGCGGTCTGACGCGCTGGCCACGCGCAGACGGCGCCTCGACCTTGATGATTTCGGCGCCCAGGTCGCCGAGGATACGGGTGGCCAACGGACCGGCCCAGACGTGGGTCAGATCCAGCACCCGGACACCCGCCAGTGGCCGCGGTCCGGGCGTGCCCGCAGTTCGTTCGCGGACCGCCCGCCGTGCGCCGCTGCGAGTCTGCGGCTCTGGTGCCGCTTCAGGCGAGCCTAGTGCTGGCGGTCGCTGCACCGGCGGTGCCTCGCCCTTGTAGCGAAACGCACTGGCACAAACCAGTACGGTTTTGCCGGGCTCGATCTCCATCGGTTGCCAAAGACCACGCTCAGCCAGGTGGGGGTCGTCGAGCAGGTCCGACATGCGCCTGAGAGCACCCGTTGGCACACGAAAGCGGCGCTGCCCGAGATCGAGGATCTCATCAACGCTGTAGTGTCCGAGGGCCGCAACGATGATCTCGTCGAGTTCGGACTTGTGCTGCATGCGCGCTTCGTTGGTCGCAAAGCGCGGATCGTCACGCAGCTGTGGCTGACCAAGCATTTCAGTAAAGGCTGGCCAGAATCCAGGCACTACATTGACCTCGAACCAGCCATCGCGGCACGGATACAACGAGATCGGGTGAATGTCCTCCCAATGGTTGCCGTGACGGCTGCGGATCCTGCCACGATAGGTCCACATCAGTGTGGTGAACTGGCTGAGCGACGCAACCGTCTCCAGCATGCTGACTTCGATCATCCGCGGCCGCATGCCAGATGACGCCGAGAGCTCAACCGCTCGCGCGGCCACATAGGCGAACTGCCCGGCCTGATAGGAGACGTAATTGCCGGGAACGGTTAGCGGCGCCCGGCCAGGGTCGCCCATCAGAAAGCTGTATCCGCCCAACGCGAGCAATGACGCATCTGTCGCCTGCCAATGACGATACGGTCCGCTGAGCCCGAACGGCGTGATCGAGACCAGCGCGGTCGGCCCGTCGCATTCCCCCAGCACTTGCCAGCCGAGCGCATCCAGCACGGCAGGCGACTCGTCGGTGACGACGATGTCACTGGCCAACATCCAGTCGACGAGCGCAGCACAGCCTTCTGGCGTGCCATAGTCGAGCGGCATGATGCGCTTGTTCGCGTGCAAGTGTAGCTGCAGAGCTTGTTCGGTCGCGCTGGTCTGCGCATCGCTCGGCCGCGTCGGTTCGATACGCAACACGTCGGCGCCCCAAAGCGCAAAGAGCTTCCCGCAATAGGCTGCGGCACGACCTGGACCAAACTCGAGTACCCGCAACTGACCACCAGCCGCACTACTCGCTGCCATCCCACCCCCCATGTCGACTTGACTGCAGTTAGCAACCATACGTAATTCATCAGACGCCGCCTAGCACAGCGATGCCGCTACGGTAGTGCGGCAAGCGCCTTCATTGACGCCAAGGGTCACCGGGGGCACACTCAGCGCCATCGGGGTAAAGCCCTGTTATGCTTCCTAACGCACATGTGCAATCCCGGCCCATGCAGTTACCCGGGCTGGGGCCTGACCAAGTGGGAATTGAGCACCCGCAATGAAGATTCTGATTCTCGGTGCTGGTCAGGTGGGGGGCACGCTGGCCGAAAACCTGGCCCGTGAGGCCTTTGATGTGACGCTGGTCGACAAAGACGGCGCCCGGCTGCGGGAACTGCGTGACCGCCTGGACATACAGACTGTGCAAGGCATTGCCTCGCACCCCGACGTGCTGCGTCGCGCCGGTGCCGATGATGCCGATATTCTGATTGCCGTCACCAACAGCGATGA
>SKXG01000293.1 GCA_007128525.1 Pseudomonadales bacterium
CCGATGTACCCGGGTTCGCAAAACAGCAATCGACACCCAGGTCTACCAGCGTGCGAATGAGACTCTCAGCACCGTTCATAACCCCTCCCTGACCAGCAAATTCGGAGCGCCCGACAACCGGGCAAAAAAACGGGGGCCAAAGCCCCCGCTTCTGATCGACATTCGAGCGACTCCGGCGCCGGTGGCGCCGAAGACGGCGATCAATAACCTTCCAGCTCGCCGTAACGGTTGCGATGGAAGATCAGGTCGCCAAAGGTCTGCTCAGCGACGGCGGCACGCTTCATGAAGAAGCCGATGTCGAACTCATCGGTCATGCCAATACCGCCGTGCATCTGTACCGCCTCACGGCTCACCAGGGTAAACGTCTCACCGACCTTGGCCTTGGCCAGACTGGCTGCCTTGGCGATGTCTTCGGCAGAGCGTCCTTCATCCAGGGCAGACAGCGCATCCAGCACCACGGACTTGCACAGCTCTACTTCACAGAACATGTCTGCGGCACGGTGCTTGAGGCCCTGGAAAGAGCCGATGGGCACACCAAACTGAACCCGCTCCTTGAGATATTCAATAGTCCGCTCATAGGCTTCCTGAGCGCTGCCGAGCAATTCTGCAGCCAGCCCGATGCGGGCCACATCCAGCGTCGCATCCAGGACATCAGCACCCTTGTCGACATCGCCAAGCACATCGTCCTTGGAAACCGTGACACCGGAGAGGCTGATATTCGCCGCATTGCGGCTGTCCGCCATTTTGGTGCGGGTTACTTCCACGCCCTTTGCCGTGCGGTCGACCAGGAACAGGGTCAGGCCGTTGCGGTCTCCGGGCTTGCCCGAGGTACGAGCAACCACGATCAGCTTGTCGGCAACATTGCCATCGAGCACGAAAGTCTTCTTGCCGTTGATGACAAAGTCGCCGCCTTTCGCCTCGGCCTTGGTCTCAATGCCGTATGGATTGTGGCGCGGTCCTTCCTCAAGAGCCAGGGCCAGCAACAGACTGCCGCCGGCGACTTCCGGCAGCAAACTGGATTTCTGCTCATCCGTGCCGCCGACATTGATGGCAGTGCCGCCGACCCAAACGGTGGCATACAGCGGGCTCGCCGTCAGCGTACGTCCGGTTTCCTCGGTGACGACGCCCAGGCCCTTGTAGCCAAAGTCCAGGCCACCGAAGTCTTCCTTCCACGGAATGCCGGCCCAGCCCAGCTCAACCATCTGCTTCCAGGTGTCACGGTCGAAACCGTCCGCGTTGTCCTCATCCCGCAGCTTGCGCAGCTGCGCAATCGGCGCATTGTTCGTGCAAAAGTCCTTTGCAGAGTCTTTGAGCATGTTCTGCTCATCGTTCAATATCATCGGCATATGGTTGACCCCTTTACTTCACGCTAGTTGGTGATTCTGACAATCACGTTCAAATCTGATAGCTATCCGGTTGCTCAGGTCTGGCTGGCCTGCCCTGCTACTCCACGCCGGCCCTCGCCCATCGAACTGCAAACCTCCGATTATCCAACCTCGCGGCAGAAAAACCAAATCCTGCCTGCAGGCACTTCAGTCGGGCAGGCCCAACACACGCTTGGCTATGATGTTGAGCTGGACCTCTGTCGAGCCCCCGGCGATGGTTCCCGACTTGCTCCGCAACCAGGTGCGGGTCAACGCCAGCTCGTCATCGGAGAAGCTGTCGCCTTCCCAGCCAACCCCCTGGGTTCCCATCATTCTCAGCTGCAGCTCATAACGCCGTTTGCGGGTCTCAGAGCTATAATACTTGAAGATGGATGTTGCGAAGGTTGGCACATCGCCGGCCTGGTTCTCCTCATGTGAACGCCGCTGCGTCAGCGCAAAGGCGCGACTGCGTATCTGATGATCAATGAGTTCCCGTCGCAGCGACGGGTCAGCTACCCGCCCCTGCTCATCCACACCCAGGTACTGCCTTGCGACATCGACCAGCGAGCCCTGCTCATCCGCGCGCGGCCCGCCGCCCAGCCCGGACAGTGACGAGCGTTCATGTTGCAGCAGGCGCTTGGCCACGGTCCAGCCTTTGTTCTCCTGCCCCACCAGATCCCGCTTGGGCACCTTGACATCGGTAAAGAACACTTCACAGAAGGGCGAGGTGCCGTTGATCAGCACGATGGGTTTAACGCTGACACCCGGATCGTGCATGGAGAACAACAGAAAGCTGATGCCATCATGCTTGGGAACGTCAGGATTGGTACGGACCAGGCAGAAAATCCAGTCGGCATACTGTGCACCGGACGTCCAGATCTTCTGGCCGTTGACGAGATAGAAGTCGCCCTTGTCCTCGGCTTTCGTTCTGAGACTGGCCAGGTCCGACCCGGCGCTGGGTTCCGAGTAGCCCTGACACCAGCGAATCTCGCCGTTGGCAATCTTGGGCAGGTGGCGTTCTTTCTGCTCGTCGTTACCATGCTCAAGCAGCGTCGGGCCAATCATGGTGACGCCCATGCCGCCCAGCGGCTGTGGCGCACCATGAGCACGAAAGACTTCTCGCAGAACCTGATGCCGTGCCTTGTCCAACTCCGCTCCGCCATAGGCGCGCGGCCAGTTCGGCACAGTGAAGCCCCGTTCGTAGCAGGCATCGAACCACTTCTGGCTGTCTGAGTCAGTGCGCTTTGGCCCGTTGCCGGCCGGTCCCATCTCACGGCCCTGCAAAGCCGATGGCAGCGCCTCGCTGATCCAATCCTCGACGTCCGCACGGAAATCAGCCACAGCATCAGACATAACTTGCCCTCCCCTAAAAACAAGCCGCTCCATGAAACCAAAGGCGCCGACCAATGTCGAGCCTCAGCGGATGACAACCTCGACACCACCAGCGACAATGGGCGGTCATCCCGCCCGGCCCGGAGTACAGGTGACCAAGTCAGCCCACCTCCCCCTGCCCGACCAAGACTCAGAGGAACTGTTGGCGCAACTGAGCCGGCGGCTGCAACGCACACTGCCAATGGCCCACATCAAACAACGTTTGCTTGACGGCTGCGACGGGCTCAGCCTGGGCTTGATCAACGACGACTTCCCGACAGGTCCGCTGCCTGCCGATGTCATGCGGGATGTGGTGGCCGAGCCTGCCTATTGGGCTTTCTGCTGGGGCAGCGGATTGGGGCTGGCACAATTGCTGTACCAGCATCCGGAGTGGGTGGCTGGCAAAGTGGTCCTGGATCTGGGCTCCGGCTCCGGCGTCATCGGCATCGCCGCCGCCCGCAACGGCGCCAGCATGCTGATCGCCTGTGACAATGACCCGGATGCCCTTGTGGCCACGGCCATCAATGCCCGTCTCAATAATGTCTCACTAACGCTGCTCGACGAACTCAACCAGTTGCAGGGCCCGGTCGACCTGATTCTGATGGCCGATGTTCTGTATGACAGGTCCAACCTGCCGCTGTTGGATGCCGCCTGCGCACTGGCGCCCTCCGTACTTGTTGCCGATTCCCGGATACGCACATCTCCACACCCGGATTTCAAAGAGATACGGCAAGTCGCGGCCCTGACGACGCCCAATCTGGGTGAATTCGACGAATTCGGAACCGTTCGGCTGTTTCTTCGGGGCGCCCTGTAGTTACGCAAGGCCGAGCGCTGCAAGCAAAGGCGCACACCAGCGTCTTAGCTGCGCTGATCTGTCCGAACAGCGGACATCAGGGGGCAGTCGGGATGTCGGGCACGCTGCCTTGGGCCGGCATCGACACAGCCTCCAGCAGCAACCAGCTGTCGGCCGCAACCATGCGTCGTTGCAGCGCATGCAATGTACGGCGCTCGGGATCCGCCAGCCAGGCATCGCGCGCCGCTGCTGTCGGAAAACGATACAACCAGAGCGCGTCCCAGGATGGTGAGGATGAGGATGCAAGCATCTGCAGTCTGGCCCGCCAGATCAGGCTGCCGTCAAACGAAGCCAGAGTGTCTTCAATGTCGGCAAGCCAACGCTCAGCAAAAGCGTCGTCACTCTGACCATCAGGCCATCGGGCCAGGTGTGCGACCAGAACGCCGTCTGGCTCCGCCATCGGCGGCGGCAGCTCGGTACCCAGCGCCTGCAACACCATGAAGTCTGTCCAGCTGTCAGCCGGCAAGCCGGTGTAGTTGCGCAGATCCGACAACCCCAACTGTTCCACAAACTGTCCGCCCTGATCGTGGATCACCAGGCTCAACAGCGGCCAGCGGGTCGCACCGTCGGCGGTTGGCACAGCGCGCGACAGCAGCACGGGATCACCACCGAAGCGGTCGAGCTGGGGCATAAGCCATGGCACCAGCGCTGCGTCGTCGGCAGCGGCCACCTCTGAAGCCGACAGATTTGCCGGTGCCATCAGGCGCACCAGCACCAGCGGCGCGTCGCGACGCTCCTGTTGCAACATCAACCGGGCCATGTCTGTTCCCAACAGGTACAACGTCATTCCAAGCCCGACCAACAGCAGGCTGATGAACACCAGAAATCCCCAGGCTCCCCGACTCAACGTGCCTCCCCAAGCGCTTCCAGACCCGGCCAATCCCAACAAGTCCCAACAACCTGCAGTCAAGCTGCGACGGGCTGAAGGCGGCCACGCGTAGAACTTGTCGGTCAACGCGCAACCCTGCGTCAGCCAGATGCAAATGGCAACTGGCCGGCGGGTTATCCTGTGACGGATTGAACCGAATTCGGGAATGATGGATAGTTAGGGGCAGCGAATCTTTGAATCCCAAGACTCAGATCACCAGACATCTACGATAAATCGGGGGATATTATGGCAAACGAGCAACTGGACGAGTTCCGGCGAGAAGTCCGGGCCTGGCTGGAAGAGAACTGTCCGAAGGGCGCCCGCGGCCCAGGACCTGTAGCCATGCCGGGGCGGCGCAACCGGGTTGATGACAAGGACACCATCCTCTGGAAAGAGCGCATGGCCGAAAAGGGCTGGACTGTCCCACACTGGCCCAAGGAATACGGTGGTGGCGGCCTGAGCCGGGCCGAAGTGTCTGTGCTGCAGCAGGAGATGAACCGTATTGATGCCCGCATGCCGCTGATGGGCGGCATGGGTGTCAGCATGATCGGACCGACCCTGTTGGAGTTCGGCACCGAAGATCAGAAGAAGCGCCACCTGCCACCGATTGTGCGCGGTGAGATCAACTGGTGTCAGGGCTACTCGGAGCCGGGCGCCGGGTCCGACCTGGCCTCACTGCGTACCCGGGCTGAAGAGAAAGGCGATCACTTCGTCATCAACGGCCAGAAAATCTGGACGTCCGGCGCGCAGTTTGCCGACTGGATGTTTGCGCTGGTCCGAACCAATTTCGATGTGCCCAAGCACGAAGGCATCAGCTTCGTGTTGCTCGACATGGATCAGGAAGGTGTATCGGTACGGCCGATCAAGCTGATCAGCGGTGCTTCACCGTTCTGCGAAACCTTTTTCGACAACGCCATTGCCAAGAAAGAAGACCTGGTTGGTGAGCTGAACAAGGGCTGGACCGTCGGCAAGCGTCTGCTGCAGCACGAGCGATCCGGTCAGGGCGGTCTCGGCGGCGGCGGTCGCCGTCAGGAAGCCGGTCCAGGCAGCCTGGACACGGTGGCCAAGAAGTACATCGGCGAAGCGGACGGCCGCATTGCCGATCCGCAGTGGCGCGATCGGGTGCTGACCATGAACATGAATCAGAAGGCGTTCAGCCTGACGACTCGGCGTGCCATGGAAGAGAACCGCGATGGTCGCACGCCGGGCGAAGCCACATCGATCTTCAAACTGTACGGCTCCACGCTGACCCGCGACCGGGCGGCCATGACCGTTGAGATGATGGGCTTTCAGGGTGTGGGCTGGGAAGGCGACAGCTTCAGTGAGGCTGAGCTCAATGCCACCCGGTCCTGGCTGTCGAGCCGTGCCGTCACCATCTACGGCGGCACCAATGAGGTTCAGAAGAACATCATTGCCAAACGGGTACTCGGCCTGCCGGACTGACGCCGCAGACGTCATTGGCCGCAAAGAAGCCGCCTACGGGCGGTTTCTTTCGTTTGGCAGCACGCGTTCCCTGTGCAATCTGCGCTAAGGTAGGCACCTTCACATACACCGACCAGATTCAGGAACCCGCACAGGCATGTCCGGAACCACACTCGATCTGCGCGACCGTACAGCGTTGTTCAGCTGCCTGACGGCCGGGCCGTTCGACCTCATCGTGATTGGCAGCGGCATCACAGGCGCCGGAATAGCGCGGGATGCCGCGCTCAG
>SKXG01000436.1 GCA_007128525.1 Pseudomonadales bacterium
CTGCCGGTGTGGGTCGCGAACTTCGTGTTGATGGAATATGGCTCGGGTGCGGTGATGTCGGTGCCGGGGCACGATCAGCGTGACTGGGAGTTCGCCAGCAAGTACGGCATTTTGATCAAGCAGGTTATCGCACCGGCACCGGATGCCGGCCCGGATGTGGTTTGTGACCTGTCGCGTGCCGCGTTTGTCGACAAGGGCGTGTTGGTGAATTCCGGTGAATTCAGCGGCATGACTTCGGCTCAGGCTTTCGATGCCATTGCCGATGCATTGGCAGCGCGCGATCTCGGTGAGCGCCAGGTCAACTATCGACTGCGCGACTGGGGCATTTCCCGACAGCGCTACTGGGGTTGTCCGATTCCGGTGATCTACTGCGACAAGTGCGGGCCGCAGCCGGTCCCGGAGCAGGATCTGCCGGTGGTGTTACCCACCGATGTGCAGTTTGAGGGTGTGCAGTCGCCGCTGAAGACCATGGACAGCTTCCGCAAGTGCAGCTGTCCGTCCTGTGGTGGGCCGGCCGAACGTGAGACCGACACCTTCGACACCTTTATGGAGTCGTCCTGGTACTACGCGCGCTTTACCTCGCCGGATTCCAACCAGCCAATGGTTGATGAGCGCGTTGACCTGTGGACGCCAGTGGATCATTACGTCGGTGGCATTGAACACGCCATTTTGCATCTGTTGTATGCGCGGTTCTTCCACAAGTTGATGCGCGATGAAGGTCTGCTGCATTCCGATGAGCCGTTCGAGAAGCTGCTGATGCTCGGCATGGTGCTCAAGGATGGCAAGAAGATGTCCAAGTCGGCGGGTGATGCTGGCAATCCGCAGCACCTGATGGAAAAGTACGGTGCCGATGCGGTGCGTCTGGCGATGATGTTCGCGGCGCCACCGGAGCAGTCGGTGGAGTGGAGTGAATCTGGCGTGGAAGGCGCGGCGCGTTTTCTGCGTCGTCTGCATGCGCTGGTCCAGGATCATGTTGCGGTCGGCGTGCCGGACGCGCTGGATCTGTCGGCGCTGTCCGATGAAGCACGTGCGCTGAGACGCAAGACGCATGAAACGCTGTCGCGGGCCGATGACGATTATGGCCGGCGTATCCAGTTCAACACTGTGGTTGCAGCCGTTATGGAGCTGTGCAACGCGGTCAGCCGCTGCCCCGCTGATGCGCCACAGGCCCGGGCAGCCATGCACGAAGCATTGACAGTCGCGGTGCTGGTGCTGTCGCCCATCGCGCCGCATCTGACGCAGGTCTGCTGGCGCGCGCTGGGCAACAGCGGTGATGTGCACCAGGCGCGTTGGCCGGCCGTTGATGAAGCGGCGCTGGTGCGCGATGAGATCGAGATTGCTGTGCAGGTCAATGGCAAGCTGCGGGGCCGGGTAACGGCGCCGGTAGATGCAGACCAGGCGCAGGTGCGTGCGCTGGCGTTGTCGAATGACAATGTACAGCGTTTTCTTGAAGGCAAGACTGAGCGCAAGGCCATCTATGTGCCGGGCAAGCTGCTTAACATTGTCGTGGCATAGCCGCCCGCAAGCGCTGCGCCTGGCGCTGCTCGGCCTGGCCGTCGGCCTGCTGGCTGGCTGCGGCTTTCAATTGCGTGGCACGGGTGCCATGCAGGATCTGCCACCGCTGTATTTGCACGGTGATCAGCGCAGCGAAACCTGGCAGCGTGTGCAGCGCAGCCTGGATCTGTCTGGTGCCGAGCTGGTCAGCGAGCCCGATGCCCGCGCCTGGCGGGTTCGCATTGCCAATGAGCGCGAGTCTGAGCGAACGCTGACGGTGACTGATCGCGCGCTGGCCGCGGATTTCGAGCTGACCCTGGAAGTCGAATACGAAGTGCGTGATGCCGCCGACGATGTGCTACGCAGCCTGAGCCGCGCCGAAGTATCGCGTGTTTACCGGCTGGACCCGGACAACGTGGCCGGCAGCGCCCGGGAACGGGAACTGCTGCGTGGCGAGATGGCGCAGGAACTGGCGCAGCAGGTGCTCGGTGCGCTGAGTTCGCTCGCCAGACAACAGGATGGCTGATGCCGATCTATCCGGAACAGCTGGGCAAACACCTCGACCCCAAAGCTGGTCTTGCGGCCGTCTATCTGGTGACCGGCAACGAGCCGTTGCTGGTGCAGGAGTGCTGTGACGACATCATCGCGGCTGCGCGCGCTGCGGGTCACGATGAATGGGAGCGGGTCGATGTCGCGTCCGGTTTTGACTGGGAAAGCCTGCGTGAGCTGGCCGGAGCCCAGTCGCTGTTTGCCAGCCGTCGCGTTCTGGATCTGCGTCTGGCTTCTGCCAACCAGCTCGATCGTGCTGCCTCGACAGCGCTGCGCGACTATCTCCAAGCGCCGTTTGACGACCTCATCGTGCTGATCCGGGTGGAGCAGCTGGACGGGCGCAAGCGTCAGAGTGCCTGGTTCAAGGCCATCGACAAGCAGGGTGTCGTCGTACAGATCTGGCCACTCGGTCCGAGTCAGCTGGGGCGTTGGCTGCAGGCCCGCTGTCGCAAGGCCGGGCTGCAATTACAGCCGGATGCCCTCAATTACCTGGCCGGCAGGGTGGAAGGTAATCTGCTGGCTGCGGTGCAGGAAATCGAGAAACTGCGTCTGCTCGAGTTGCCGCAGCCACTTACAGCGGCAGCCGTGCGTGATGCTGTCGTCGACGCCAGTCACTACGACAGCTTCGACCTGTGCGATGCCGCACTCGCCGGGCAGGGTGCCAAAGTCTGCCACATACTAAATGTGCTGCGTGCCGAGGGGCTGGCGCCGCTGGCGGTCCTGGGTGCGGTGCAGTTTCAGCTGCGTCAGCTGCAGGGCACCGTGGAAGCGCGTCTGCCACCGGCCAAGGCGCGTCTGATGGACAGTGCCCGGGGCCGGCTGACGCCGGCCCATTATGATGCCTTGCTGCAGTTGTGCTGGCTGGTGGATCAGCAGAGCAAAGGCGCGTGCGCCGGTGATGCCTGGCAGACGCTGGAATTGATTCTGTTGCAGATTGCCGGCGTCCGAAACCTGCCGCCACTGCTCGAATACGCCCGTTATCTGCAACCGGCCTGGCGTCAGAGCACCTGAGTACCGGCCTCCCGGCCCAGTTCGATCAGACGCAGCACGCCATCGGCGTTGCTCAGGCGCGTTACCGAGCCGTTGTCGGGTCGAAACACCACCACCCGGTCGTCTTGCTGGGCCAGCCCGACCGCGGCATTGATGGCCACGAAATGGCTGAAGATCACCGTGTCCTGCTCCAGTGACAGCAGGCACTGCGCCAGCGTGTTGCGCCACTGTTTCAGTTCTTCGGGCTGATCGCGCCAGCGGCTTTGCATAAAGCCACGCAGCCACTCGCTGCGGGCCTTCAGATCCGGCGTCGGCGATGGGATCTCAGCCACCCGTTCTTCGATGGCCGCTTCGACGCCCCACATACGGGTCAGCGCATCCGAGGTCTCCCGGGCGCGCGCCAGCGGGCTGGACAGCACGGTCAGCGGCCCCCGAGGCGCCAGCGCACGGGCTGTGGCTTCCGCCTGCTGCTGTCCGGTCTCGTCCAGGCCCGGATCATGGTGGCCGTCGAAACCTGCCGCCGCTTTACCGTGTCGAACGAAATAGATGGTTGCCATGGGCAAATGCTCCTGTGATCGTGGGCTTCGGATCAGACCGCACCTGGCAGTCCAGCGCAGAATCCGATGTGCGAGGCCCCCAAGGATAATGGTTAAATAGCCCGGTTAGTAACCGGGATCAGGAACGCAGCATGATAAAGCAGGAAGATGAACAGGGTTTGTCAGCGGACATGATGCCCGATATCAAAGTCAACGTGCGTGAGGTGTTCGGGCTCGAGCAGGACCTCGAAGTGCCGGCGTTCAGTCGTGCCACCGAATATGTACCTGACATTGATACGGACTACCGCTTCGATCCGCAGACCACGCTGGCGATCCTGGCCGGTTTTTCACACAACCGCCGGGTGATGGTGCAGGGCTATCACGGCACCGGCAAGTCCACCCACATTGAGCAGGTTGCTGCGCGGCTGAACTGGCCTTGCATTCGGGTCAACCTCGACAGCCACATCAGCCGGATTGATCTGGTTGGTAAGGATGCGATTGTACTGCAGGACGGTAAGCAGATTACCGAGTTCAAGGAAGGCATCCTGCCCTGGGCGCTGCAGCACCCCACGGCACTGGTGTTCGATGAGTATGACGCGGGCCGGCCAGACGTGATGTTCGTGATTCAGCGCGTGCTGGAAGTGGAAGGCAAGCTGACGCTGCTCGACCAGAACCGGGTGATCAAACCGCACCCGGCGTTTCGACTGTTCGCCACCACCAACACCATCGGTCTGGGTGATACCACGGGCCTCTACCATGGCACGCAGCAGATCAACCAGGGTCAGATGGACCGCTGGAACATTGTCACCACGCTTAACTACCTGGAACACGATGCCGAGGTGGATATCGTCCTGAGCAAGGAGCCGACGTGGCGCACCGAAGAAGGCCGCAAGCTGATCTCCCAGATGGTTGCGGTTGCTGAACTGACGCGGGCCGGCTTCGTGAACGGTGATATCTCGGTGGTGATGTCGCCAAGAACAGTGATTACCTGGGCAGAAAACACCGAGATCTTCGGCGATCCGGCGTTCGCGTTCCGCGTGTCCTTCCTGAACAAGTGCGATGAAATGGAACGGCCCATCGTGGCTGAGTATTACCAGCGCTGTCTGGGACAGGACCTGGGCGATGCCACCGAAGGGATCAAGCTCAAAGCCGCCCGTATGCCATGACGACGGATGACAAGGACCAACCGCTCGAGCTTTTCAAGCGGGCCACGACCGCAACCATCCGGGCGCTTGCCGAGGATGATGAGCTCGAAGTGATCTTTGCGCCGGGCGCCGCCGGCGTGTCTGGTCGCGTGATGCGTGTGCCTGCGCCGCCGCTTGGCGCCTCGGATGCGGAAATCGATGCGGTACGCGGCCAGGCGGACCAGCTGGCCCTGCGGCTGCGCCATCACGATGACGGCCTGCACCGGCGCAAGGCGCCGCCTCAGGGCACTGCTCATGAATTGTTCGAATGGCTCGAAGATGCGCGTGTGGCGGCCATCGGTGCCGAGCGCATGGCCGGTGTCGCCTCTAACCTGGATGCGAGCCTGGATGCGCTGTGTCGACAGGCCGCATTCGACTTGATCACCACTGAGACGGATGCGCCCCTCAGTGTTGCGGTTGGCTTGCTGGTTCGGGAGCAATTGACCGGCCGTCCACTGCCGCCAGCGGCCGAAAACGTAGCGCGCTTCTGGCGCGATTATGTCAGCTCCCAGATAGGCGATGCCGTCGATGCGCTGCGTGAGCGCGTACATGATCAGGGCGCCTATGCCGATTCATGCCGGCGGATTCTTGCCGAGCTGGGCCTGGCTGACGATCTTCAAGAGCCGCCGCCCAGCGACAGTCAGGATGATCTGGAAAGCCTCAGTGAGGAGCACAACCCGGAGCCTGAGCTGTTGCCACAGGACAGTCCGGCAGAGGCGGATACGCAACAGGGCGAAGATGGTGACAGCGAAGTCAGCGATATGGCGGCGGATGCCGAAATGGAGCTCGCTGACAGCAGCACCGACATGGACCCGGATGCGGAAATGCCGACGTTGCAGGACGCGGCAGGGCGTATCAACGCGGATGTGAACTACCAGGCCTATACGCGCGCCTTTGATGAAGTGGTCCGTGCCGATGAAATCGTTGACGGGGAAGAGCTGTCCAAGTTGCGCGTATTGCTCGATCAGCAGCTGGTGCCGCTGCAGCACGCCACGGCCAAGTTGGCTAACCGGCTGCAACGCCGGCTTATGGCCAGGCAGAACCGTACCTGGCAGTTCGATCTCGATGAAGGGATGCTGGACAGCGGCCGGCTGGCGTCCGTCGTCGTCGATGCCATGAATCCGCTGGCGTACAAACAGGAAAAAGACACCAACTTTCGTGACACCGTCGTCAGCCTGCTGATCGACAGTTCAGGCTCGATGCGTGGACGTTCGATCACCATTGCTGCGGTGTGCGCCGACATATTGGGCAGGACGCTTGAGCGCTGTGGCGTTCGCGTTGAGATCCTGGGTTTCACAACGCGGGCCTGGCGTGGCGGACAATCACGCGAAGCCTGGCTGGCTGACGGCAAACCGGCAAATCCTGGCCGGCTGAACGATCTGCGACACATCATCTATAAGGCTGCGGATGAGCCATGGCGGCGCGCGCGCCGAAATCTTGGCCTGATGATGCGGGAAGAGCTGCTCAAGGAGAACATCGACGGTGAGGCGCTGATCTGGGCGCACAACCGGCTGGTCACGCGCCCGGAACAGCGCAAAGTTCTGATGGTGATTTCTGATGGTCTGCCGGTGGACAACTCCACACTACTGGTGAATCCCAGCAATTATCTCGAGCAGCACCTGAAGTATGCGATCGACATCATCGAGAACCGGTCGCCGGTCGAGCTGATCGCCATCGGTATCGGCCATGATGTCACCCATCATTACAGCCGGGCCGTCACCATCATGGATGCCGAGCAGCTTGGTGGTGCAATGACCGAGCAGCTTGCTTCTTTGTTTGATGTGCCTGTGGGACGTGGCCGTGTCCTTATCTGAGGCTTCACTGGCGCAGCAACTCGATGCCTATCTGGCCGAGTATCCGGATGAAGCCGGCACGGTCGAACGGTTCTTTGAACTGCTAAACGGGCATCGGGATTGCTATGAGCGAACCTGCTGGGCAGGGCACGTCACCGGTTCTGCCTGGTTGGTTGATGCAACCGGGCGGGCGGTGTTGCTGACCCACCACCGCAAGCTCGGCAGCTGGTTCCAGCTCGGCGGCCACAGCGATGGCGACCCGGACACCCTGGCGGTTGCGCAGCGCGAAGGTGAGGAAGAGTCCGGGCTGTGTCTGGCACCGGTGCAGGCGCGCATCCTTGATATCGACATTCATGAGATTCCAGCGCGCAAGCAGGACCCTGCGCACCATCACTTTGATGTGCGCTATGCCTTTGTCAGCCGCTCGGGACGGGATTATCGCGTCAGCGCCGAATCCCATGACCTGGCCTGGGTACCGATCGATGCGCTTCACAGCTACACCGAGGAGCCGTCGATGATGCGCATGGCCGGCAAGTGGCAGCGCTGGTTGGCTGATGGCAGATTTCGAAATGATATCGGAGACTGAAACCATGGATCAGAATGCGCCGCGGCCCGCAGCGACTTTGCTGCTGGTCCGTGAATCCGCCCAGGGCCCCGAGGTCTTTATGGTGCGCCGGCCGGGCGCGGCCGACTTTGGTGGCATGTATGTGTTCCCCGGAGGCAAGGTCGATGCCTCGGATGCCAGCCTTGGCGACCTCTGTGTCGACCTGGACGATACCATCGCCAGTCAGCGGCTCGGCCTTGATGCCGGTGGCCTGGCGTACTGGGTGGCCGCCATCCGGGAATCCTTCGAGGAGGCCGGCGCGCTGCTCGCTTACCGATCCGGCGCGCCGGTCGGTTTTGCCGACGAAACCCTGCGCCAGCGCTTCGACATTTATCGTCACCAGATGCAGGCCGGCGCCCTCAGTCTGCTCGAGCTGTGCCAACGGGAAGCGCTGGAAATTGCCACTGATCGCGTGCACTACTTCAGCCACTGGATCACGCCAAAGAATGTCGGCCGGCGCTATGACACCCGCTTCTTTCTGGCACCGATGCCGGCTGATCAGGTGGTCAACCACCATGCAGAAGAGCTGACAGACAGCTGTTGGGTGCGGCCAGCCGATGCTCTGGCGCACCATGAAGACAAGCGCTGGCAGATGATCTACCCGACCTTGATGACCCTGCGTACGCTGGCCGAGTACCGCAGCATCGACGGCCTCATTGATGCGGTTCGGAACTGGGCGCATCATCCGGAAGTGACCGCTACCCACAATCAGCAGGGGATGCAGCCGCTGCCCCGTTGAGGGAACTTGCCGGACAGTCCGGCCACTAAATCCGCATGGTGGTGCCTGACGGGTGCCTGAACACAGCGTATGGAGGTGCCTGGATGGGCTTGCTGGTTGAAGGACAGTGGCGCGCGGACTGGTACGACACGGAAGCCAACGAGGGTGAGTTCAAGCGCGAGGATGCCGGGTTCCGCGACTGGGTGGCCACTGATGACATGGCTGTGCCTGACGGCGTGGATCGCTTTCCACCGCAGCCCAACCGTTATCATCTGTTTGTGTCCTATGCCTGCCCCTGGGCGCATCGCACGCTGATCTTTCGGGAGTTGAAAGGGCTGCAGTCATTGATCGGCGTCTCCGTGGTGGACCCTGAAATGCTCGACAACGGCTGGACCTTTTCCCGCCAGTTTCCCGGCAACGAAGATCCATTGCACGAATCCACCCGGTTATATCAGCTCTATCAGCGGGCCCGGCCCAACTACACAGGTCGAGTTACAGTGCCCGTGCTCTGGGACCGTGAACGGAACACCATTGTCAGCAACGAATCCGCCGACATCATTCGGATGTTCAATGGCGCTTTCGATGCGCAGACTGGAAACCGTTTCGATTTCTATCCAAAGGCGCTGCGCAAAGACATCGACGCCATTAATGCCAGGGTATACGAGAACGTTAACAATGGCGTGTACCGAGCCGGTTTTGCCACGCGTCAGTCGCCTTATGAAAAGGCGTTCACGGCCCTATTTGAGACGCTGGATGCGTTGGAAACCCTGCTTGGCCGGCAGCGCTACCTGGTCGGCGACCGGCTGACGGAGGCGGACTGGCGTCTGTTCACGACCTTGATCCGCTTTGATGCCGTCTATGTCGGCCACTTCAAGTGCAACCGCAACCGAATTGCCGACATGCCGAACCTGCACGGTTACATGCGCGAGCTGTATCAGACGCCCGGTGTTGCCAGCACCGTGCACATCGATCACATCAAGACGCATTACTACTACAGCCATGACATGATCAATCCGACGCGGGTTGTGCCGGTTGGGCCGCGCCTGGATCTGGACGCGCCGCATGATCGTGACCGGCTGGGTCCTGCGCAGCCCTGGGACGCGTAAAAACCGCCGTGCACGGTGATGCACGGCGGTCTACTTCCTCAGACGAACCGATCAGGATCGCACCAGAGTCACAGGCACCGGCTTGCAGACTGTGTTGCAAACAGGTGAGTGGTCTTTGGCGAATCTGAGCAGGTCATCCAGAGCTTCTTCGCTGCAATCTGCATCGATATCCATCTCAATGCGAATTTGCTCGTAGCCAACGGTGGCATTTTCGTCCAGCGCGAGCAGGCCTTCCAGGTTGATGTTCCCGGACAGTCGCGTGGCAAGCCGGCGAATGTTGATACCGCGGGCTGCTGCATGCAGCACTGTAGTGGTGGTGACGCAGCCAGCCAGCGCATGGAGCAGATACTCCACTGGGTTGGCGCCCTCATTGTTGCCGAGCAGGACCGGAGGCTCCCCATTGGTATAGACAAAGTCTACTGCTCGAGACTGGTCTTCGGCACCGACGCCAAAGAAGTCACGAATCGTGGAGCGGTTTTCGCCGCCGCTAATCCACTGGTTGCTGGCCCGAAATTCGAACTGCGCCAGCGCAGGGTTATTGGTGAGCGACTCAATGGTCTGATGCAACTGCACCATGTCCAGGCCGTTGCAGGTTGCGGGTTGTACTTGTGCATTCATGATCTGTGCTCTCACTCTGATTGATTGAGGTTGTCAGCGTGTCGCCACGCTGCAGGCACGATAAGGCGTGGCTGCCGGGGCAATAAGAGGGAGATCTGTCACCACGGGGGCATTTGGGCCATTATTTGCCGGTAGCGGCGATGCTGACCTGAGCGGAGGGGCTTATGCGTGGCTTGGGACCTGACCAGCCTGTTCGAGTGCTGCTCTTGGCCATACCGGAGACTTCTGGTTCTGCCCTGTACGGCATGGTTGACGTTCTTATGGCGACGGGCAACATCTGGCAGACGCTGGTTGGGGATGCTCAGCCGAAGCGTCGATTCGACGTGCGTATTGTTTCAATCAACAAAGAGCCCTTCGCCTGTGGCCATGGGATTCCGGTATATCCGGCTTGCAGTATTGAAGACGCTTGTGAGGCAGATCTGCTGATTCTGCCAGAGATCTGGCTGGGTCCTGAGGAAAGCATCCGTGGACGTTACGACGCCCTGATGGCCTGGATTCAGTCCAAGTACCGGGAGGGGCTGGCCATTTATTCAGCTTGTTCTGGCTCGGTATTGCTGGCCGAGTCGGGTCTACTGAACAACTGTGAAGCGACCTCTCATTGGGGATACCAGGCGATGTTTCGAACGCACTATCCCCAGGTGCGGTTTCGACCCGAATCCAACCTGGTCTTCGCACGTCCGGATCAGCGGCTGGTTACAGCGGGTGGTACGACCTCCTGGCACGACCTGGCCCTGCACATCATTGCGCGATATGTGGATGTTGGGGAAGCGTTGCGAATCGCCAAAGTCTACTTGTTGAAGTGGCACAGTGAGGGTCAGTTGCCTTTTGCCGGGCTGGTGCGGCGAACCCCGCACGCTGATGCTGTGGTGCGGCGCTGCGAAGACTGGCTCTCCGATCACTTCAACGATCCCCATGTCATTGGACACTTGATGACGACGGTGAGTCTGCCTGAACGGACCTTGAAGCGGCGGTTCAAGGCCGCAACCGGTACGTCACTGATTGAGCATGTGCAAAACCTTCGCGTGGAAGCGGCAAAACGTCTGCTGGAAGAGCAGAACCAGCCGGTTGAGGACGTTGCGCATGCTGTTGGTTATGAAGACATCTCGTTCTTTCGGCGCCTGTTTAAGCGTCTGACTGGGCTGACCCCCGGCGAGTATCGACGAATGTTTCAATCACTGGTGGTTAGCGGTGAGGCGGATCAGTCAATAGCGGTGCTTTAGCTGCTGGTAGGCCACGCGCCGCATCCTGGTACCATGCGCCGTAATGCCTGCGCCCGCCACCACATTGCCCATAGATGCGGTCCTGCCCGAGCTGCTGGATGTCGTCCAGCGGCACGCCCGCTGTCTGTTGGTTGCTGAGCCCGGTGCCGGCAAAACGACGCGGGTGCCATTGGCGTTGCTGGATTCGCACGCGGCCGAACATGGTCGCTGGCTGCTGCTGGAACCACGTCGCGTCGCGGCACGTCTGGCTGCGACCTATATGGCGGCACAGCTTGGCGAGTCGCCGGGCCAGACCGTCGGCTATCGCGTCCGCGGCGACACCTGCGTCGGGCCGGACACGCGGCTCGAAGTCATCACCTCTGGCATCCTGATTCGACTGCTTCAGGAAGACCCGACCCTGGATGGGGTGGCCGGGATACTGTTCGATGAGTTTCATGAGCGCAGTCTGGATGCCGACCTGGGCCTGGCACTGGTGCTCGATGTGCAGCAGTCGCTGCGCGAGGATTTGCGGTTGTTGGTGATGTCGGCAACGCTCGATGTCGACGCGGTGCGTGGCGTGCTTGGCACCGGCACGCCCGTCATAGACTGTCCCGGGCGCCAGTTTCCAGTCACCACCATCTATCGGCCCGACAATGCGCAGAACCGGCAGCAGCCTGCTGATGTGCATCAGGCGCGGGTGGTGCAGGAGGCGCTGGCTGCGCAGGACGGGGATGTTCTGGTGTTTCTTCCCGGCCAGCGTGAGATCCGGCGCTTGAGCGACAGGTTGCTGGCGGCGTTGCCGGCTGGTGTCGAACTGCAGCCGTTGTATGGCCAGATGCCGCTGGCGTCGCAACAGCAGGTGCTGCGTCCGGGACAGGCCGGTCGCCGGCGGGTGGTGCTTGCCACGGCGATGGCCGAATCGAGCGTTACCGTGCCAGGTGTACGGATTGTTGTGGACGCCGGCCGCGAACGCATGCCGGCATTTCAGCCGCGGACCGGCCTGACCCGGTTGGTCACGCGCCAGGTCAATCGCGCCAGTGCCGATCAGCGGCGGGGTCGTGCGGGCCGAGAAGCCCCGGGCTACTGCTATCGGCTGTGGCCGGAGAGCCTGCCGCTGGCAGACCATGCCGAGCCTGAAATCAACCAGGCTGACATCAGCCCGCTGCTGTTCGAGCTGGCCCGTTGGGGAATAGCCGACGTCAATCAACTGGATTGGGTAACGGCACCCCCGGTGGCCGCACTGGCCAGTGCCCGGAATTTGCTGAGCCTGCTCGGGCTGCTGGCTGAAGATAACAAGCTGACCGATCTTGGCCGGGCCTGTCTGCGCTGGCCGACGCATCCGCGCTTTGCCGTGATGCTGGAAGTTGCGATGCGTGCGGCGTCGGAGCGGCCGGAAACTCTGGCGCTGGCCTGCTGGCTGCTCGCCTGGCTGGAAGAGCAGCCGGGTTCCGACGAGACCGACCTGGCACTGGTGCTGGCGCAACGCCCCGGCCAACGGGCTACGGGTGCCGCGCAGCGCTGGTACCGAACCGCACTGCATTGGGCGCAGCGGACAGGGGTACGAGCCGGCGAGCTGAACCATGTTGCACGGGATGACTTCGGCCGCGACTTGGCCATGTTGTTGGTAACTGCCTACCCGGATCGTATCGCCCAGCGTCAACAGGGAGGGCGGTATCGGCTGGTCAGTGGTGGCCAGGCCCTGTTGCAGGCGGGTCACGCGTTGGCGCGTGAACCGCTTCTGATTGCAGTGGCGCTCGATGGCGCGCCGGAAGGCGCCCGAATTTTTCAGGCAGTCGCGCTGCCAGAGGCCGTTCTGGCTCGCACGTTACCGGCGTGTCAGGAATGGGGTGAGCACGTGTATTGGGATCAGGAACAGGGGCGGCTGATTGGCGAAGCGCGTCGCGGCATCGGGGCAGTGGTGCTTGCCCGTCGGCCGCTCACTGGGTTGCCGAAGGACCAGGTCCGCGCGGCCTTGATTGAGGCGTTGCGGGCGCAAGGTAGCCTGCCATGGTCTGCGGATGACCGCCAGTTGCTGGGTCGGCTGCGGCTGTTGCGCAATGCGCTGGGGCCGCCCTGGCCGGATGTCAGTGATGCCAGGTTGCTGGACACTTTGGAGCTGTGGCTGGAACCACACCTGCACGACGTCACGCGGCTCGATGCGGTCGGCCGGCTGCCACTGGGCCGGCTGCTTCTGCAGAGTCTGGACTGGTCATTACAGCAGCAGTTGGCAGAACTGGCGCCAACCCACTGGCAGGTTCCCAGTGGCGCCAATGTCCGCATCGATTATCTAGGCGAAGCGCCTGTGCTGCCCGTGCGGTTGCAGGAGATGTACGGGGCGACACAAACGCCACACATCGTTGGCGGTCGCGTAGCGCTGACTTTGCACCTGCTGTCGCCAGCGCGGCGTCCTGTCCAGATCACCACCGACCTGGCGGGGTTCTGGCAAGGCAGCTATTTCGAGGTGCGCAAATCCCTGCGCGGCCGGTACCCCAAGCATGCCTGGCCGGAAGATCCGGCCAATGCCGAGCCGACATCGCGCATCAGGCCCAAGGGTGCCTCGGAATAGCGATTGTCAGATGGTTCTTTGGACGTGCCGCAGACTGGCCGGCATGCCCGTTAACGAGTAGGCTCTGACATACACCTGAAACCGGGAGGATCAACCATGAAACAGCTATTGGCAGCAGCCACCCTGCTCAGCGCGACACTCTTTTCGGCCGCAGCACTGGCTGGCGGATGTCCCGGCCTGATGGCCCAGATCGACAACAAGCTTGAGAAGGCAGAACTCAGTGACGCCAAGCGCACTGAAGTCAAAGCGTTGCGTGAAGCTGGCGAGCACCATCACCACCACGGTGATCATGGCGATGCGATGGATGCCTTGAACGAGGCATTGGCTATGCTCGAAGACTGATCGTTGGACAGGCGCAGCGCCTGCGTGCATCGCAGGGCTGCGCCTGCTTGTCATCGGCGCAAGTGTGTTCCTGTCGTTGGCAAGTCTCGCATTTCGAACACGAAGCTTTGCATGACGCCATCCGTGTGCACCGGCCGGCCGTTCACCATCCGCGGCGCATAGCGCCAGTGCTGCAGCGCCTCTTCGGCCGCGTTGGCCATGGCGGCCGATCCCTGCCGCTCAACGAGTTCAATGTTTTCCACGAAGCCTTCCGAATTGATGCTGAATCGGAAGGTGGCGTGACCGCGTGTTGAAATGGTTGGCGGGTAATTCGGCACCCGGCGATACAGCGGCGACCAGTCACTGCGATCCACGGGCTGCAGCCGGGCAACAGCAAGGCTGTGTTCCGTTGCGGCCTCACTGTCACCGAGTTCTTCAAGCACAGCAACCAGGAAGGCATGGGTGGTCAGGCGCATCTGCAACCAGTCCTCTCCCGTGGCGTCGTAATACGCCAGCGCTTGCTCCAGATAAGGCCGAGCATCGGCATGATCGCCGGCCGCATGGTAGTACTTGCCTTTGTGGAAGCGGGCATTGGCCGTCAGGTGGTGGTCGTTACCCAGCGCCGCCTCAAAGTGCGTCAGCGCTGCATCAATGTAGTCGATGGCGCGGGCAGAGTAGGCTTCGTTGAGCAGCATTCGGCCGGCATGCAGGTTCAAGTTGGATTCAAGGTCGGGAAACTCATCCTTGTGGCGCCCGGCGATGTCGAGTGCGCGGTCATAGTGGCGCCGGGCAGCGCGGGCACTCTGGTCGCTGGATTCGATATCGCCCTGCAACATCAGAATATCAATGGTTTCCAGCCCCCGGTCGCCATAGATGTTCCGGAAGTAGCCCCAGGCTTCATTGGCCCGGTTCCGGGCATTGTCCAGTTCCTGCGCCCGCTGCAACATCCGGGCATAGTTCAGCGTCAGCGCGGCGCGATTGGGATGGTCAGTAGCGAACAGCTCCGACGACACCTCATAGCACAGACGTGACTGCACCAGGGCCTCATCCCAGTCGCGCTCGGCGAGCGCGGCTTCGTACGCGCTGTAGCAGTCGCGGAATTGGTCCGCAGTACTGGCGCCGGTTAACCCCGGCAGAAACAGCAGACAGACAGTTGTGACCACACCGGTGATGTTGATTCTTGACACGTGCTCTCTCCCCATCCGGATCCCCCGCGGTTCGAAAAAAACCATGAAGCCGGGTGGGCTGTCAATTTAATCATTGGTCGAAAAAGTTCGACTGGATCTAAGGTCAAACTCAGTCAACAGACTGTTGACTACTGGTATCGTCAATAAAGGCCCGCATGACGTCTGGTTGGTCGGTGAACAGGCCATTGACGCCGGAATCTTTAAGGAGCCACTCGAGTTTGGTGTCAGCATCGACGCCGTCTGGCAGCGCATCTGCACGGAAGGTATAGGGGTGCACGATCAAACCCCGATCCTGCGCCTCGCTAACGAGATTGCTGAACCGCGGCGACCCCGATGCGTCAATATCGGTCACGATCAGGCGCCAGTATGGGCCAATCCCATCAGCATAGGTCGCGATCTGGTCAAGCCCTTCAGGGGCAAGCATGGCCTCGTAGTCAATGCCGTCATGTGTGCCGGTGGTGATCAGCTGGACCAGTGGGATTTCAACGTCCATCTCAAAGCGCAGCTGCTTCAGTACGGCTGGATAAAAGGACTGAATCACGCAGTTGGCATCTTGTCCCACATAGCCGTAATTCTCGAGCACAGCCATCAGTGCCGCAGCCATGTCGTGGCCATGGTCGCTGTGATGCGGCGGATACTTCAACTCCGGGTAGATGCCGACATCGCGGCCCAGCGTCTGGTTCAGGCCTTGCGTCAGTTCAATCAGTTCGGCCAGGGTCATGATCTGAAAACGGCCCCGATCCGCTGGAAAGCGTGCCGGGTAACGCTGTTCCCTGCTCTCCGGTTCGATCCGCTCGTGCATGCGCAGCTCGCGCAGTTCCGCCAGGGTGAAATCGACCACATAGTTCAGGCCATCCTCGCGGGCGCGGCCGGGAAAGCGCTCTCGCACATCGGTCACGGCGTCGAGGTAAAGGTCGTGCAGCACGACCAGTGCACCGTCGGCGGTCATGACCAGATCAGGCTCCAGATAGTCGGCGCCCTGGGCATAAGCCAGCGTGAATGCGGCCTGGCTGTGCTCGGGTAGATAGCCGGAGGCGCCTCGGTGGGCAATGATCGCCGGTCGCTCCACTGTACTGCCGGCGCTGACTGCGGCATCCGGCTCGCTCTCCGGGGCGCAGGCGCTAAGCAGGCTGAGGGCTGTCAGGGCGAGCGCCACTGGGCGACAGATCAGGCGGGTCAGGCTGGTGTTGGCGTTCATGTCGGCTTCCCCTGTAAGGCGGCTGTAACAGTCCAGTGTCAGGCTGCCCACCGGGCCTGTATAGCGCAGCCTGGACGTTGTATGTTGCGTTCTGATGTCATCTGGCTGTGAGTCTATGTCATGAGAAGTCTGTCTGTATTTAGCCTGGGCTTGAGCCTGCTGCTTGGTGCGCTATGGGCCGGGTCGGCATGGGCCCAGCAGGACTGTCATCCCGGAAACCTGGCGGCGCACCTGTGTGACCGTACCGGAGACATGGTCGCGGACCCACCGGATGACCCGCGCCGACATGTCGATCCCCGCGTGCTGATCTTTGCCTACACGCCGGTGGAAGATCCAGCCGTCTATGCCCGGGTTTGGGCAGGTTTTATCGATCACCTGCAGAATGTGACCGGCAAGCGCGTGCAGTTCTTTCCAGTGCAATCCAATGCGGCCCAGTTGGAAGCTATGCGGGCTGGCCGGCTGCACATCGCAGGATTCAACACCGGGTCGACGCCACTGGCAGTCAACTGCGCCGGTTTTGTGCCGTTCACGATGATGGCACGCGAAGACGACAGCTACGGTTATGAGATGGAAATCATCGTCCGCGCCGACAGTGATATTGAGGCGCTGTCCGACCTGCGCGGCCGGCGTCTGGCCTTTACGCAGCCGACGTCCAATTCTGGCTACAAGGCGCCGGTTGCGTTGCTCGAAGCCGAGGGGTTGACGGAAGGCGATTACCGCTCGGCCTTCTCCGGCAAACATGACAACTCGATTCTGGGTGTGATCAATCGCGACTATGATGCCGCCGCCATCGCCAATTCAGTGTTGCGCCGCATGTTGGCACGTGGCGTGATCGAGCCGGATCAGTACCGCAGCCTCTATCGCAGCGATCGCTTCCCGACCACAGCCTTTGGCCACGCCCACAATCTGAAGCCGGAGCTGGCCGCGAAGGTGCGGGAAGCCTTCTTCAGCTTTCCGTGGGAAGGCTCCGAACTCGAGGCAGAATTTCGGGAGTCCGGCGAGGCGCAGTTCATCCCCATCACCTACACGGAACACTGGGCGGCCATTCGAGAGATCGACGAGCTGACTGGTGTCAGCTATCAGTGTCGCTGATGCTGCGTATCGAGGCGTTATGCAAGCGTTACGGCCGGGATGCACTGGCGCTGGATGATGTGCGCTTGAATCTGGCTGCCGGTGAAGTCATTGCGCTGATCGGTCCGTCCGGTGCCGGCAAGAGCACGCTGATCCGTTGCATCAACCGGCTGGTGGAGCCAACCAGCGGCAAGATCTGGCTCGGAGACACCGAGCTGACGTCGCTGAACAGTCGGGCGCTGCGCAAAGCCCGGCGCCGAATCGGCATGATCTTTCAGGAGTTCGCGCTGGTCGAACGGCTCAGCGTGATGGAGAACCTGCTGTCCGGCCGGCTTGGCTATGTCGGCTTCTGGCGCGCTGCGCTGCGCAAATTCCCACAGTCGGACATCGATCGCGCTTTCGACCTGCTCGATCGCGTCGGCCTGCCGGACTATGCCGATCGCCGTGCCGATGCGCTCTCCGGTGGTCAGCGGCAACGGGTCGGCATCGCCAGGGCACTTATGCAGACGCCGGATATGCTGCTGGTCGATGAGCCCACAGCCAGCCTCGACCCGCGCACCTCGCGCCAGATCATGCGCCTGATCAGCGAGATCTGCGCCGAGCAGGGGTTGCCGGCCATCATCAACATTCATGATGTGCCGTTGGCGCAGCGCTATTGCCGTCGCATCGTCGGATTACGCCAGGGCCGGATCGTCTACGACGGCCCGGCAGAGGGGCTCAGCGCCGAGGTGTTGACGGACATTTACGGCGCCGAGGACTGGGAAGCATCGTCACGGGCTGACGAGGGTGCTGAGGCGTGAATACCGGAGCTGTACCTGGCCGTGCTCGGCGGCAATGGCGGCGGCCGCCGCTGATCGCCGACCGGCGTCTGCGCTGGGCGCTGTATCTGAGCCTGGTGCTCTATCTGGTCGTCGGCATCGGCAGCCTGGAGGTGAACTGGCAGCGTGTGGTGGACGGCCTTGATCGGGGTGCGGCCTTCGCCGGTGCGCTGCTGCGGCCCGACTTCAGCAGCCGCGGCCCGGAGATATTGGAAGGTCTGCTGGAGAGCCTGAGCATGACGCTCACCGCGACCGTCATCGGGCTGTTGCTGGCGGTACCCGTTGCCATCGGCGCTGCCCGCAATCTGGCGCCGCTGCCGGTGTATGTGTTGTGTCGTGGCATCATCGCCGTTTCGCGCAGTTTTCAGGAAATCATCATCGCCATATTGTTTGTGGCCATGCTGGGTTTCGGCCCGCTCGCCGGTGTGGCTACGCTGGCTTTTGCCAGCATCGGTTTTATTGCCAAGCTGCTGGCCGAAGACATCGAAGCCATGGACCCGAAGCCGATTGACGCCATCCGTGCCAGTGGCGCGCCACCGGGTCTGCTGCTGAACTGGGCGGTGCAGCCACAGGTGCTGCCGCGCCTGGCGGGCATCACTCTGTACCGGCTCGACATCAATTTCCGGGAAGCGGCCATCATCGGCATCGTCGGTGCCGGGGGCATCGGCGCCACGCTGAACACCGCGTTTGACCGCTACGAATACGGCACAGCGGCGGCCATTTTGCTGCTCATCATCATTCTGGTGATGAGCGCGGAATATGCCTCCGGCATTCTTCGTGAACGGCTACGCTGATGCCGGTCTGGTCGGAACAGGGTCGTCGCTACTGGAAGCGCTTGAGCGGTCGCGACAGCCTGCTGCGTTGGTTCGGCTGGCTGCTTTTGGTGCTGCTGCTGGTCTGGAGCTGGCATCTGATCAGCGAGCGTACCATCTGGGTGTTCGTACTTGATGCACCGGCGCAGGGTGCCGATCTGATCGAACGCATGTTCCCACCGCGCTGGGATTATATGCCGCAGCTCTGGCGACCGCTGTGGGACACGCTGAACATCGCCACGCTCGGCACCATGATTGCGGTGCTGCTGGGTACACCGCTGGCTTTCCTCGCGGCGCGCAACACCACGCCGTCGGTGACGCTGGTTCGGCCAGTGGCATTGCTGATTATCGTTGGATCACGCTCGATCAACTCATTGATCTGGGCGCTGTTGCTGGTGCTGATTTTCGGGCCTGGCGTGCTGGCCGGCGTCATCGCCATTGCACTGCGCTCTATCGGCTTTATTGGCAAGCTGGTCTATGAAGCCATCGAGGAGAGTGACCGGCGGCCGGTTGAGGCCATCACCGCCACCGGTGCGAGTGCGGCACAACTGCGCCTGTATGCGATCGTGCCGCAGGTGCTGCCGGCCTGGGTGGGCACCAGCGTCTATCGCTGGGACATCAATATCCGTGAGGCCACTGTGCTCGGACTGGTCGGCGCCGGTGGCATCGGTGTGGAACTGATGGCGTCGGTCAACACCCTGGCCTGGGGACAGGTCAGCCTGATATTCGGACTGATCTTGCTGACGGTTCTGTTCAGTGAGTGGGTATCGGCGCGGGTGCGGGCTGCGACCATTTAACAGCCCACGTTACCCGCCTTCGACGTCAGAGCCGGCACAGTATCTCCGCCGCCCGGTGCAAGGTGTCATCGTCCTTGGCAAAACAAAACCGCAGCAGGCGTTGATCCGGCGCCGGCTCGGCC
>SKXG01000166.1 GCA_007128525.1 Pseudomonadales bacterium
GACATAGTTGAAGTGGGTAAAGTCTTCCGGATATTCAAGCGGAAACAGATGCGAGAACCCGTGCAGGTAATCGATACCTGAAGGTGTACTCGGATCGAAGTCGTACTCAATGGTAGCTGCCGCAACCGCTTCAGGCGCAGCTTCGGAGGCCAGCACGATGCCAGGCGCAGCTGTTAGCGCCAGTGCCGCAGTCAGCGCACCTGTGATCCAGGCTCTTGTCATGCTTGAATGTCCCCTAAGAAGTACAACGGACCAACGCGTTCCTCGGCAGTCTTTGCCTGTTCAAAGCCAGGTCTTTTGACATACTTTATATTTGAGAAACTGATGTTACTCAAATATTCTCCATCTGAACACAGCCTGATGGCACATTCATCAAGCATCTGCGGAACCCCGCAGCTGCCGGTCGCTGAGGATCGCACGCTCTATGGACTCTTCCATGTCAGACAACCAACCAGGCCCCGCCTCGAGGCCGGTCCTCTCCTGTCACGGCAGGGCTTTAGGGCCGCGCACTCAATGGGCGGGACTGCCTTTGCGAGCCAGACCCACCCAACTGTCTGAGTATTGGCCTGACGAGAGCTGGCGCAGCGCAACGCCGGAACAGGCACATATGGATGCAGAGCGGCTGAACCGTGCACTGGCACTGCGTCCCTCGTGGGCGGCACCCGATGCCGTGCTGGTCAGCCGCTATGGGTACATCGTCGGCGAGCAGTATCGGGACGGCTTCAGTGCAAACGAACGTCACGAAAGTTACTCGGTGGCCAAGAGTTACGTCAGTGCGCTGGTAGGCATGGCAATCGCAGATGGCGCGCTGCCAGGGCTGGATGCGCCATTGGTGGATTACATCCCAGAGTGGCGCTCGCGGCCAGGTTTCGACCGGATCACTGTCGATCATGCCATGAACCTGACCACCGGCCTGGCGTGGCAGGAAGACTGGCGCAGTACGGCGACCACCGTAAACGAAGTGCATCAGGCCCGCCCGAATCTGCTCGACTATGTGTTGGCGCGTCCGCTCGTTGCGGAGCCCGGTACGGTACGGCGCTATTCAACCGGAGACCCGGCCCTGTTGTCGCTGGTCCTGTCGCGGGCTCTGGGCCAAGACCTGGCAGATTACGCCATGGCCAGGCTGCTGGTACCGATTGGCAGCTCTGCGCTGCAGTGGGGGCGGGATGCCCGGGATCGTGCCATGACCTACGCCGGCATTCAGGCAACGGCCAGGGATTACGCGCGCTTTGGGCTGCTGTATCGGAATCAGGGGCGTTGGAACGACAGCCAATTGGTGCCCGAGCCATGGGTCCGGCAGAGCACGCAAGCCCCAAACCTGTGTGATGACTGGTGCCGCTACCTTTGGCACCAGAACCTGCCACGGCGTCTGGCGCAGATGCCGGAAGACTGTCCGGAGTTCTGCGAGGCGATTCCAACGGCATACGCAGACCTGCCGTCAGAGGGCTTTTTCGCGCAAGGCATCCGCGGGCAGTTTGTCTTTGTGCTGCCTGCTGCTGACCTGGTGATCGTGCGGTTGGCGCAGGATGGCGGCGGCATCGATGATTGGGATGCTTATGCACGCGAGTTTTTGGGCCTGATACTGGACAGCTTGACCTGAGCCGCCAAAGCGGGCGTTTTGCTGGAATATTTTATGGGAGGGGCGATGAAAGCGTTCAAGGATGCTGTGGCGTTGGTCACCGGCGCTGCAAGTGGTATTGGCCTTGGTCTGGCGGAGCGCTTCGCTGCCGAAGGAATGCATGTGGTACTGGTCGACATCGAACAGGCTGCACTGGATGCCGCGGAACAGCAATTGGGTGATGCCCTGGCCCTGGGTGGTGGCAAGGCCATGACCGCTGTGGCCGATGTGTCGGACTGGGCTGCCATGGAAGCGCTCGCAGAGACGGTCAAGGCGCGTTTCGGCGGGGTCGACGTGCTCTGCAACAATGCCGGCGTGCCGGGAGGGCGTGGCCCCATCTGGCAAAAGCCGGTCGCGCAGTGGCAGTGGGTGTTCGGGGTCAACCTGATGGGGGTCATTCACGGTATCAAGGCCTTCGTGCCGGACATGATTGAGCGCGGGCGACCGGGCCACATCGTCAACACGTCTTCCGTGTATGGCTTAACGACGGGTCTCGATACCAGTGATTATGGGGTCTCCAAGCATGCTGTGCGGCGTCTCACCGAGGGGTTGTACTTTGAGTTGCGTGCGGCGCGGGCCGAGCATCTCGGTGTGTCACTGCTGTGCCCCGGGTTGACAGCAACGCGCATCATTTCCGGTGATCGCAATCGTCCCGATGATTTGAGCGAGGCGGCGTCCATTGACCCGGATGTGCAGGCCAGAATCCGTGCCGAGGAATCCATGTATCTGCAGCGGGGCATGTCGCCATCGGAAACTGCAGACTACGTGGTCCGGGCCATGCAGGAGCGGCAGTTCTATGTTGTGACCCATCCGGACCACCTGAAGACGATGGCAGCGCAGGTTGATGATCTGGTGCAGGGACGTTCCCCACGGCTGCCCGATCATCAGCTCAACTGGTTAGACCACTGGCCGTTGAACACGGCCTGATGCACCAGCACTGAGGCTGGCAAAAAGCCAGCCGCCTGCGGCGCCAGCCAGCCCCTGACAGAGCCAGCCGGCCAGGCTGCGGGCGCCGGCAATAGGCATGATGCCAAGCAGGCTTTGCATCAGGGTCAGCGCTGTCAGCAATGCGGCGGCGCCGGCCAACACGTACGCCAGGCGGCGCCGTTCTGGCATCAACTTTCGCTGCAGCAACCCCGCCAACGGCAGTGCAATGGCGAAACTGACCCCGATCAACAAAGCATAGACCGGGCCCATTCCGCGGATGTCATGCGCTGTCATCTGCAGGCGTTGGGCCAGGCTGAGTGGCGCATCAAGCTGCGCCAGAGCCGCGGCCACAAACTGTGTGTGCAGCGCCGTCGCCAATGCCGCTGTCAGCAGGACGGCAACCACATAGGCCAGCAGTGCGCGCATGCTTGTCATGACAGTCCTCCCAGGTGAAGATGTGCTGAACCGATAACGTCGGACAGAGCAGGTCCACGATGACCGGAAATCCTGAGCCAATCAAGGTTCAGCCACCTTGTCAGGGGACAGACGCGTGAAGACGATGCCCATACGTTTGGCATGCCGCCCGACCCTTGTGCTGAATCGGGCATGCCTGCGCCTGTTGTTGGTGGGGCTGTTGTTTACCACCAGCGCCGGACAGGCAGCGACACAGGTTGACTATCAGATCGACACGCTGGCTGAGGGGCTGGCGCATCCGTGGAGCCTGGCATTCCTGCCCGATGGCAGCATGCTGATCACCGAACGTGAAGGCCGGTTGCGAATAGTTCGTGATGGCGAGCTGCTCAGTGAACCCGTTAGTGGCATGCCCGACGTCTATGTCCGCAGTCAGGCTGGTCTGTTTGATGTGCTGCCGGACCCCGAATTCGATCGCAATGGCTGGATATATCTGGCCTTTGCACAGGGTACCAATCGCAGCAATGCAACCCGGGTGGTTCGCGCGCACTTTGATGGCGCCGCATTGCACGACGTTGAAACCCTGTTGACGGTTGAGCCCGCCAAGAACACGCCTGTCCATTATGGCGGTCGCCTGTTGTTTCTGCCGGATGGCACCTTACTGATCACGACCGGTGACGGTTTCAACTACCGGGAGCAGTCCCAGCACCTCGACAGCCTGATGGGCAAGACACTGCGCATACATCCCGATGGTCGGGTGCCGGACGACAATCCCTTTGTCGCCGAGCCGGAGGCCCGACCTGAGATCTGGAGCTATGGTCACCGCAACCCGCAGGGGCTCGCGCTGGACCCGGCCGACAATCAGGTCTATCTGCACGAGCATGGGCCGCGTGGTGGTGACGAACTGCACAGCCTCGAAGCCGGCCACAATTATGGCTGGCCGGTGATCACTTACGGCAAGGACTATAGCGGTGCTGAGGTCACGCCGTTTCGCGAACGCCCGGGTATGACCCAGCCACTGACCTGGTGGGATCCGGCCATTGCGCCGTCAGGGCTGGCCGTTTATCGCGGTGACGCTTTCCCGGAATGGGATGGCAAGTTGCTTGTCGGTGGCCTGGTGTCGCGAGATGTTCGCCTGGTGCGCCTGACGGACGATGGTGCCGAAGATCTCGGCGCGCTGTTCGAAGAGGTGGGGCAGCGCATCCGCGATGTCCGGCTTGGGCCGGATGGTGCCATCTATCTGTTGACCGATTCTCCGCAAGGTCGTTTGCTGCGTGTGACGCCAGGCGGCTGAGACGACCCCATGCCTGCCGACATACCGATGCTGGCCGACATTCGCGCGGCAGCCGACCGAATTGCCGGCAAAGTGCTGCGCACGCCAGTACTGCCCGCCCGCGGCGGACTCAACGAGCTGACCGGTTCGACCTTGTACTTCAAGGCGGAAAACCTGCAGCGTGCCGGTGCGTTCAAGTTTCGCGGTGCGTGCAATGCCCTGGCCCAGCTTGATGCGAATCAGCGGCAGGCAGGTGTCATTACCCACTCATCCGGGAATCACGCGGCTGCACTGGCGCTGGCCGGGCAGTTGTTCGACGTACCGGTACAGGTGGTGATGCCAAAGACGGCATCCGAGGTCAAGGTTGCCGCGGTGCAGAGCTATGGCGGGCGGATTCATTTCTGCGAGCCAACCCAGCAGGCCCGAGAGGAGAGGCTGGCAGATCTGAGTCAGTCAACGGGCGCCCACTTTGTGCCACCTTACGACGACTGGCGAATCATCTGCGGGCAGGGCACAGCCGCACTGGAGCTGGTTGAGGATCAGCCGGATCTGGACGTGGTCATTGCACCAGTAGGCGGGGGTGGTCTGCTTAGCGGCACGGCCATTGCCGTGAAAGGTCACAGCCCTGACATTGTGGTGATTGGTGCCGAGCCGGTGCTGGCCGGTGATGCCCACCTCTCATTCGTGACGGGTCGACTGCACCCACAGATGCCGCCACGCAGCATTGCCGACGGTTTGCTGACTGCGCTGTCGGAACGCACTTTCGAAATCATTCGCAGGCATGTGGACGCCATACAGACAGTCAGCGAGATAGACATCGTCCGGGCCATGCGTCTGATCGGCGAGCGGCTGAAGCTCGTTGTAGAGCCGTCAGCCGCTGTGCCCCTGGCGCTGGTGCTGAGCGCACCAGCCCAGTTCGCCGGCCGGCGCGTCGGGATCATTCTTTCTGGGGGGAATCTGGATCTTCAGCGCTGGCGTTGGTAGGGCGCTCCCTGACTCGTTCGGCTGCCATGACTTCATCAATCTCGGCCTCACCGACCTCCTGAAACTGCAAGGTGTGCAGTGTGTAGTACAGACCTTTCTGGGCCAGCAGTTCCTCGTGTGTGCCAATCTCCTTCACCACACCATGGTGCAGTACCAGCACGCGGTCCGCTTCCTGAATGGTCTGCAAGCGATGCGCAATCAGTATCGACGTGCGTCCTTCGGTGAGTTTGCGCAGGGCATCCTGAATCAGCAGCTCGGTTTCCGTATCGATGCTGGCGGTGGCTTCATCCAGAATCAGAATTTCCGGGTCACAGGCCAGCACGCGGGCGAAAGCCAGCAATTGTCGCTGCCCCTGTGACAGGTTCTGACCGCGCTCTGACAGCGGTGTGTCATAGCCTTCCGGCAAGCGGCTGATAAAGCTGTGGGCATTGACTGTCTTGGCGGCATCAATGACCTGCTCCCGTGTGATCTCCGGGTTCCCCAGCGCGATGTTGTCGTAAATGCTGCCGGAGAATATGTGGAAATCCTGCATGACCACACCGATACGCCGCCGCAGGTCGCGCGTATGGATATGGTTCAGGTCCACGCCGTCGAGAAAAATCTTGCCATCCGGAAAGTCATAGAAGCGGGACAGCAGCCGGATGATGGTGCTCTTGCCGGAGCCGGTCGGGCCGACAATCGCCAGCTTCTCACCCGGCCGGATTCGGAACGAGAGGTCCTTCAGTATTGGAGAGCCCTTCTCGTATTCGAAGTCCAGATTCTTGAACTCAACTTCGCCCTGTAGTCGCGAAGGCAGCTCGACCGGATTCTCCGGTTCATGAATGCGCTCATCCCAGTCCAGTGCCTGGAAGATGCGCTCACCGCTGGCCATGGCTCGGAACAGAATGTTGAGCTGCTCACCCAGCGCGACA
>SKXG01000252.1 GCA_007128525.1 Pseudomonadales bacterium
GCCCTCGGCGATCCGATCCAAGTAGAATCCGCGCATGGCAACTGTCTCCGGTCCCCGTCCCGCGTCTCTGTTGCGCCGTCTTGGCGCCATGCTCTATGACGCCATGCTGATCCTCGCCATCTGGCTGCTGACCCTGTTCGTGCTGGTGGTCATCACCAATGGTGCGGTCTGGGGCCCCTTCGTGCAGTCGCTGTTGTTTCTCGAACTGTTCGGCTTCTTTATGTACTTCTGGACCTGGCGCGGACAGACGCTCGGCATGCTGGCCTGGCGCATCCACATTGAAGACGCCGAAGGCGGTCCGATCACGATGCGGCAGGCCCTGAAACGTTTTATCGGGGCGCTGGCAGCACTCGGCAGTCTGGGGCTCGGCTATGTCTGGATGTATCTGGATCCGGCGCGGCGCACCTGGCCGGATGCGTTTTCAGACACCGCCCTGATCTATACGCCACCCGGCTGGCAGGCCTTCGATGCCGACCAGGCCAACGCCTGAGCCGTGCCGCAGTGCAAGCGTTATCCGACCCGTCGCAGGCTCACCACGCCCAGCACCCAGCAGACCAGTATGGGTATCATTGTGGCGATCCAGGCCGGCCACGCATAGACCATCGCAGCCGGGCCAAACAGATCCTGCAGGTACTTGAAACCAAGCCCGACCAGAATGCCGGTGGCGACGCGGGTGCCCATACTCTTCTCCCGCAGTGGCCCCAAAATGAATGCCACTGCCACCAGGATCAGCCCCAGCGTCGCGACCGGCTGCGCAAGCTTGTTCCAGTAAGCCAGCTCATAGCGCGCCGGGTTCAGGTTCTGCGCCCGCATGAACTCGATCTGCCGGTTCAGATCCACCAGCGCCAGACGCCTGGCATCGAGCAACCCGGTAATGGTCAGCAACTCCGGTGTCAGGTTACTGGGCCAGAACACTGCTTCGTGGCGTACGGCTTCGGCCTCGTCGGCGCTGAGCCGGGTCTCTTGCACACCTTCCAGCAACCAGCCACTACGGCCATCCTGCGTGACGAAGCGGCCGGTTGATGCGGTGCGGGCCAGCGCCAGTTGCCCGGTGTCGTCTCGCTGATACTGCCGCACCCAGACCATGTTGCCGTCCGGGTCCAGCGCACTGACCCGCATCCAGGTTTCCCCTTCACGATGCCAAAGGCCATCGCCCAGGCGAATGGTACCGCCGCCCTGCTGGGCCTGCGCCTGCAAAGCCTCGGCCCGGGCCTCGCCCCAGGGCGCCAGCCATTCGCCAAGCGCAAAGTTGAGCGCCAGCAGTGGCGCAACCGCCAGGCAGACCGAGCCGAACAGGCGGCCCACTGAGACACCGCTGGCACGAAGTACAACCAGTTCCGACTGGTTGGCCAGCGTGCCCAGACCAACCAATGCCCCCATGAACGCCACGAACGGCATCAGCTCATAGATGCGGCGCGGCGTGCTCCAGCCCACGTAGGCCAGGGCTTCGCGGGCGCCATAGTCGCCCCGGGTATCGCCCAGCTCGTCGATCAGTGGGAACAGGGTGTTCAGCCCGGTAAAGGCCAGCATGACGACGATGATCGCCAGCAGCACCGACCGTCCAATGTGAAAATCCATCAAACCGAACCAGCTGCGCATCAGCTCGTCCTCGCAGGCTTGTCGATGCGTGTCAGCAGCCACAGACCCGCCACCAGCGCAGCCAGATGCGCCGGCCACAAGCCGACCAGGCTCGGAATATAGCCATTGGTCAGCGCGTTTTGCGCCAGCAGCAGTGCCAGGTAATAGGCCAGCACCACGCCCAGTGCCGGCACGATGCGGGCGAACCGCCCCTGCCGCGGCCGCGCCTTGGACAGGCCAAATGCCAGCAGCGCGGCCAGCATCGTCATCACCGGCAGTGCCATGCGCCAGTGCACTTCAGCCAGGGATTCGGGCGTTCCTTCCCGCCACAGATCCAGCGTCGGCCGTGCCTGCCGGCGCAAACGCTGCAGTTCAGGGTCAGGCCGGGCAATACGCTGGGCGAGCGTGCTGAAGGTCATCACACGAAACTCACCGGACCCTGGAATGCCTTCGTAATGGGTGCCGTTTTCCAGCAGCAGAAAGCGGCTGCCAGTCTCTTCATCGAGGTATTGGGAACCGGACTCAGCCCACACCGAAACCGGCGCGGTACCACTGATATCACCGATGAACACCCCACGCAGGCGCCGGCGATCTTCGCTGACCGACTCGGCGTAGGTCACCCGCGCCCCGCCGGAGAAGCTTTGGAACGTACCACCGGTGATGCCTTCGAACTCGCGGTTCTGTGCCTGCTCCAGCATGTACTGGGCACGCTGTACTTCCAGCTGCGGCGTCATCACCAGCGACAGCCACCCGACCAGCATGGCCAGCAACACGGCCGAGGCCATCAGCCAGCCCAGTATCCGTGTCGGCGCCGTACCGCTGGCCAGCAGCACTGTCATTTCCTGATCGGCGAACAGCCGGCCAAGCGTCAGAACCAGGGCAATGTAGAACGAAAACGGCAGGACGAGCTGCAGAAATTCGGGCAGCCGAAAGGCCATGATCATCAGCACAGCTTCTGCCGTGAAACGGCCCAGGGCGGCATCCTGCAAATAGCCCATCAGGCGGCCACCGATACCGATCAGCAGCAGCACCACGGTGCTGACCAGAAAGACCAGCAGCAGCTCCTTGCTGATATAGCGAAACAGCAGGGTCACAACAGGCCGCTCTGGCGCCAGGACGGCAGACGGGACCCGCGTTGGTCGAATCGGCGGGAATTTGGCCTGACCGCCGTCTCGTGAAATACTTGCGCGCTGATTTCTTGCAACGCCCCTCCTCGGGCCACATCGACATCCAAGCTGGGCATGTCCTGACGAGATTCATTATGAAGTATTCGACGAAGACCGGAAAACTCGCCGCACTGAAAACGCCGGCACTGGCGCTGCCGCTAAGCACTGCCCGCAAGCTGGCCGATGAGCTGAAGCAGCGCGAGCTGCTCGACGGCCAGCTTAAGGACTTCGAAGACACAGTCGGCAAAACCCGGCTGGTACTGCTGCCGGGCCGCGGCGGCATCGAGCGGCTGCTGGTGCTTGGTGGCGCTGCCGGCAAGCTCAGTGGCAGCGACTTCCGTAAAGTCATTAATGCCCTGGGCGGGGCGCTGCGCAACCTGCCGGCCACCAAGGCCAGTCTGGCACTTGATCAGGTTGACGTCGATGGACTGGACGCATCGCAGGCCCTGCTGCAGGCGCTGGCACTGGTGTCGGCACAACTGTACTGGTACGACGACTACAAGTCCGAAAAATCCAAGGACAAGCGGGTCAATGCCATCGAGCTGGTATCTGCCGAAGCACCCAGTGCTGGCCAGCAGCGCGAACTGTCGCGGATTGCCCGCGAAGCGACTGCACTGGCTGCCGGACTGAACCTGTCACGTGACCTGGGGAATTGCCCCCCCAATATCTGCAATCCGACCTTTCTGGCGCAAACGGCACGAAAGCTGGCCGGCAACAAGAAGGTCAGCGTCAACGTGCTCAATGAAGCGGCCATGAAGAAGTTGGGCATGGGCGCATTCCTGTCGGTCAGCCAGGGCAGCGACACGCCCGGCAAGATGATCATAATCGAGTACAAAGGCGCGCCGCAGCGCACCAGCAAGACCAAGGCCGCGCCAGTGGTGCTGGTCGGCAAGGGCATCACCTTTGATACCGGCGGCATCAGTCTGAAACCGGCCGCAGCCATGGATGAGATGAAATTCGACATGTGCGGCGCCGCCAGTGTGCTTGGCGCAACCCGCGCTGCCATTGATGCCGAACTGCCGATCAACCTGATCACCATCGTCGCTGCGGCAGAGAACATGCCCAGCGGTCGTGCAACCCGGCCCGGCGACATCGTCACGTCGATGTCCGGGCAGACCATCGAAGTACTGAACACCGACGCCGAAGGTCGCATGGTGCTGTGCGATGCGCTGACCTATGCCGAACGCTACAAGCCACGCGCGGTGGTCGATGTCGCCACGCTGACCGGCGCCTGCGTAATGGCGCTGGGCTCACACGCCAGCGGCCTGTTCGCCAACGATGACGGTCTTGCCAGGGATCTGCTCGGCGCCGGTGAAGCCATCTGGGACCGGGCCTGGCACATGCCGCTGTGGGACGACTATCAGGCCCAACTGAAGAGCAACTTTGCCGACATGGCCAACGTCGGCGGCCGCGAAGCCGGCGCCGTCACGGCGGCCTGCTTTTTGTCACGCTACACCAAGGCGTACAAATGGGCACACCTGGACATCGCCGGCAGCGCCTGGAACTCCGGCGCCAATAAAGGTGCCACGGGGCGTGCCGTACCGCTGCTGTTCCAGTTTCTGCGGCAGCAATGTCAGTAAGGATAGACTTTTATATTCTGCCGGACCTGGACAGTGATGCCAGGCAGCGTTTTGCCTGCCGCCTGGCGCACAAGGCGCTGACACACGGGCACCGCGTTCATGTGCACACACCGGACCCGGATGCCGCCGCCGAGCTGGATGCGCTGATGTGGCGCTATCCGCCGCTGCAGTTTCTGCCGCACGCGCGCCAGGCAGCGGCTCACGACGCTGAAGCCACGGCCTCTGCACCGGTGGTGATCAGCCACGAACCGCCAGTCACACCGGCGGACATGCTGATCAACTTAAGTCAGGCGGTGCCAGGCTTTTTTAGCCAGTTCGACCGTGTTGCCGAGATAGTGATCGCATCTGAAAAAGCCGTCATGCGGGAGAATTACCGCTTTTACCGTAACAAGGGCTATGCGCTGTACCACCATGAGCTTGATCAGTGGGAGGAGCAATGAGCCGCAAACCGAAACCGGACAGCAAAGCGCCGGCTGCTGACGCCCTGCTGGGTGACCTGGAGTCGATACGGGCGCTGCTCGATGCCAATGACCCTGAGGCGTCCGGCGATGCCCTGGATCAGGCGCAGACAGAACGCCTGCGTCAGGCCGGTCCCGTTGACGACGACGATATTCCGATGCTCGATGACGCCATCGATGACTTCGCCGGCGAACCCGACGACAAGGCGGACACACAGACGGACGCGGACCTGCAAATGCCCGATGATGACCTGTTTGAAAAAGCCTTCGCCGACGAGTTTGCAACAGAGTTTGACGAAGCGCTGGAAGACCAGGCCCTGGAAGCCTTTATGCGCCAACATCAGGATGTGCCGCCAACCGAACCGACGCCGCTCCCGGCCCGGCCGGATACGCACCCGGAAGAAAGCTGGCGCCCACCGGGCAGCGCCATGACTGACGAGCTGATGAAGGCGCTGCTCGACGACGAGTGGCGCAGCTCTGCAGCCGGCCTGATCGACAAGGCTCGGCAGGACAAGGCTCGGCAGAGCGGGCTGTCCAATGACGCCGAGGCGCAGCAGCAACTTGATGGCACACTGCGCCAGCGCATCGAACAGGAACTTGACCAATGGCTGACAGAGGCCATTCAAAGCCGAATACCGGCACTGCGGCAACGCCTGCTTCGCGCCATTGAAGCCGAGCTGCTACAGCAGAATCAGCGACCCAACGACCCTCAGTAACAGGACACAGCAGCGACCTCATGCAAAGCAGTTTTGATCCACACGCCATCGAACAGGCCCTGTATCAGGAATGGGAGCAGGCCGGACACTTCGAGCCACGCGGTAACGGAGCGCCCTACTGCATCCTGATTCCACCGCCGAACGTGACAGGCAGCCTGCACATGGGTCATGCCTTCCAGCACACGCTGATGGATACGCTGATCCGCTTCCAGCGCATGAAAGGCCGCAAGACGCTGTGGCAGATGGGCACTGACCATGCCGGTATCGCCACACAGATGGTTGTGGAACGTCAGCTCGCAGCAGAAGGCGTGCATCGCAGCGACATTGGCCGTGAGGCCTTCATTGAGAAAGTTTGGGACTGGAAACAGCAGTCCGGCAATCAGATCTCTCAACAGCTGCGCCGCATGGGTTCCTCACTGGACTGGAGCCGCGACCGCTTCACAATGGACGAAGGCTTCTCGCGTGCTGTGCAGGAAGTCTTCGTGCGCCTGCACGACGACGGACTGATCTATCGCGGTCAGCGCCTGGTGAACTGGGACCCGGCCCTGCAGACGGCCATTTCCGATCTGGAAGTCGAGAA
>SKXG01000254.1 GCA_007128525.1 Pseudomonadales bacterium
CAGGCCTTGTATCAAGCAAAGAACGATGGCCGAAACTGCGTGAGGGTGCACTAACAGGCCCTTCAGCCAACCGCTTCCTGGCCATCGGCCGGAGCGCCACTGATCAGCTTCTGAATCATGTCGGTGATGCGCCCAATCGGCAGCACATGGTCAACGGCACCCAGCGCAACCGCTTCGCCAGGCATGCCCCAGACGACGCTGGTGGCTTCATCCTGTGCAATGGTCGGAATACCACTGTCGTGCATTTCCCGCATGCCCTGCGCACCATCACGACCCATGCCGGTCAGCAACACACCAACTGCGTTGCGCCCGGCGTGCCGGACAACCGATCGAAACAACACATCCACCGAAGGTTTGTGGCGATTCACCGGCGCCCCGTCATCCAGGCGACAGATGTATCGGGCGCCATCCCGGACCAAATGCAAATGCCGATCTCCCGGCGCGATATAGGCGTGCCCGGGCAGCACCTGCTGTCCATCATGCGCTTCGCACACTGTCAGCTGCGAGCACTCGTTCATCCGGGCAGCGAAAGGTGTACTGAAAGCCTTGGGAATGTGCTGGGTTATGACAATGCCCGGCGCATCCGGCGGCATACGCATGAGCAGCTCTTTGATGGCTTCCGTGCCACCTGTGGACGCGCCGATTGCAATGATCTTCTCCGTGGTCTTGAGATGCCGCTGTGCCGACCAAAGGGGTCTGCTACTGGTTGGTCGCACCACATCAGGCGTACCTGAACGCGCACCAGCGGCACTGCGGTAGGGTCGGACCTTGGCCTGCGCAGCCATCTTGACTTTAGCGATGAGGTCCGCCGCATAGTCCCCCAGTGTCGCGGCCAGGTCTATCTTCGGTTTCGGCAGATAATCAATGGCGCCCACCGACAGCGCATCCAGTGTAATGTCAGCACCATGGTCGGTCAGCGATGACACCATGATGACTGGCATGGGCCGCAGCCGCATCAGATTACGCAGAAAGGTAACGCCGTCCATCTTCGGCATCTCGACGTCCAGTGTCAGCACATCAGGATTGAGCTGCTTGATCTTTTCCCGCGCCATATAGGCGTCACCAGCCGTGCCCACAATTTCAATGTGCCTGTCTGCAGACAACATTTCCGTCAGCATCCGACGCACCAACGCCGAATCATCAACAATCAAAACCCGGATTCGCCGGCCAAGCGGGCTGGTTCCAGATTTAGGGTCCATGGTGCCCATGGGTCGTCACTCCTGATCTGTGGCACATCTTGGCGTGCGGCATGAACGCTACTCAAACAATTCGATGTCATCCTTGGCAGGCCCGGTATCCAGCCGACCCAGGTACTGACGTTCCTGTATGGCGATGGACTCGCTCTCCAGCGCCCGCAGCCGCTTCAGAAGTACACGACCATTGGCCGGAAAATACAGAATACGCCTGGGATAGATGTCACCGAGATTCTCGGCAGCAATGCGATAGCCTTCGACACGTACAAAGTTTCGAATGAATGCGATGTTCCGCGCACCCACATCGGTCATTGAGGCCAGAATCTTGCCACCACCAAACAACTTGACTTCCAGTCGATCGCGTCGGGCGCCAAGCTTGAGCAGATCATTGATCAACTGCTCCATGGCAAAAGAGCCATAACGCGTCGACAACCCCACCTCCGGTTGCAGCCAGCTGCTGCGCCCGTTGGAGCTGTCTTCCGGCAGCATAAAATGGTTGATGCCGCCAACCCCGCGCTGTGGATCACGGATGCATGCCGAAACGCAGGAACCCAGCACAGTGCCTATGCCCTCATTGGCGCAGGTCACGTAGTACTCGCCGGGCAACACCTTGGCCACCCAGCACTGACTGTCACGATCCCAGAAGCGCCTGATGTGCTCGAAACCCGGCAGTGCAGGTGCCTGCGACGGCTGGTTGGCATTGCTAAAGCCAGGTGCTGATCCCCAACTTGACATCAGGCCGCCCTTAGCTTCGCTCGTAGATGGTTTTACCGAGCAGACTGTAGTCGGTGGACACCTTAAACAGACTCTCGGAGTGACCAAGAAACAGCAGGCCACCGGCCGGCTGCAGAGGCGCAATACGCCGGAACAGATCCCGCTGCGTGTCCTTGTCAAAGTAGATGATCACGTTACGGCAGAAAATGGCATCGAGCGGCCCTTTCATGGGCAGCGGCTCAATGAGATTAAGCTCCTTGAAAGCGATCATGCGCTGCAGCGCTTCAGCAACCTGAAAGCCCTGCCCCGCGCCGTTGCTCGCTGGCTGGAAGAACTTTCGGACACGCTCGGACGACAGCGCCTTGACGCGGTCTGCACTGTAGAGTCCACGGCGGGCATGTGCCAGCACGTTGGAGTCGAGGTCGGTTGCCAGTATTCTGATATCCCAGCGCGACCAGTCTGGAATGGCCTCACAGACCGTCATGGCGATCGAATAGGGTTCTTCACCCGTCGAACAGCCCGCAGACCAGATCCGCAAGCGGCGACGCTGGCCACATTGCTGAAGCGTCTTCAGGTAGTCACGCAGATAATCAAAGTGATGCGATTCCCGAAAGAAGGCCGTCAGATTGGTGGTGATCGCATTGCAGAACTCCACCAGTTCCTGCTCGCCGTCGGTTCGCAGAAACTCGAGGTAGTCCCGAAAGCTGTACATGCCAAGCACACGCAATCGACGTGATATCCGGCCATAAACCAGCTCGCGTTTTGACTCGACCAGATTGATGCCCGTGAGCGACTTGACCAGCGCACGGATGGCAGCAAAGTCCGCGTCGTCAAATGCGAACTCGCGGCCTGCCGGCGTGCTTGACTGTCCCATGTCCACTCCGGTTTGCAAAACTGTCACATCCCTGCCCCAGCTTATTGTTGTTGAACCACCCGTTTGGGTCTCGTCAGAACAGCTCTACACTGCTTTCGTCTGCCGAAACCGGCCTGAACATGGCCAGCGGCGGCGGCGAGCGTGTCTCCGGCGCCACCAGTAAATCAAACAACTCCTTCTGTTCTTCCGATATCAGCCGATTGCGCAGCCGGCTGCGCACAGATTCCCAGGCATCCTGATCGGCGCTGGCCGCCTGCGCGGTTGCCTTGGCATCTGCCGGCAAATGAGCGTTGATCAGTTCCGCGTGCGCAGCCAGGAAGTCGCGCACATGATTGATGTGCTGTACCAGATGATCGTAGAACTGCAAGCTCTCAATACATGCCGCAACTTCGTTCTGTACACGGCCGGCAAGCCACTGCGCTTTGTCATCTGACTGCCCTGTGCTCTGAGCATCGCCAGGGACTTGATCCTGATCGGTAGCCCGCGACAGGTCTGCGACAACCGCCGACAAGCGCTCGATGGCGCTGCCGAGCTTGTCCACCGGACCATCGCTCTCACGCAGCGCCAGCTCGAGCTGACTGGCGCTTAGCGAGAGGGCCAGCGCAGCATCAGCCAGCGGCTTGTCTGCAGCACTAACCATGATCAGAACTCTTCCCACTCATCATCCGTACCTGTGGCCTTGCGTGTCGGCTCCTGCGGCCTGGCCTCCGCGCGCTGCGACTGAGCCTGAGTCTGCTCTGCCCAGGGCCGGTTCGGACCACGACGCTCGACACCTGCTGCAGCAGCGGGGCGCTTCGGTTGTGCTGCGGGCTGCCGTGCTGTGCTGGCAAAGTTCCCGGATGACGTCAAGGCAGAGGCCCGCTGATTGACGACACGGCTGACTTTGTAGCGTTGAATCAGCTCGCTCATCGAACGCGCCTGCTCGGACATCGACTGACTGGCCGCCGACGCCTCTTCAACGAGCGCGGCGTTCTGCTGCGTCAACTCATCCAGCTGCATGACCGCCTTGTTGACCTGCTCGATGCCAGAAGACTGCTCCTGACTCGCTGCGGCGATCTCCGCCACGATGTCCGTGACTTTCTTGACGCGGGAGACGATCTCTTCCAGCGTCTGACCCGAGGCCTCGACCAGTTCGGCACCATCGTCCACTTTCTGCACCGAGTCGCTGATCAGATCCTTGATCTCGCGGGCCGAGCTGGCGCTGCGTTGCGCCAGGCTTCGCACTTCGGCAGCAACCACCGCGAAACCGCGGCCCTGCTCACCGGCACGGGCAGCCTCTACGGCCGCATTCAGTGCCAGCAGGTTGGTCTGGAAAGCGATCTCGTCGATCACACCGATGATGTCGGCCACGCGCTTGGACGAAGCATTGATTTCATTCATTGCCGTAACGGCCTTGGCCACAACCTGGCCACCCTTCTCGGCACTGTCGCGGGCAGCATTGGCCAGCTGATTGGCCTGCCCGGCGTTGTCTGCGTTCTGCTTGACCGTCGAGGTCAGCTCTTCCATTGACGATGCAGTTTCTTCCAGAGACGAGGCCTGCTCTTCCGTGCGCTGCGACAGGTTGACGTTGCCTGAGGCAATCTCGTCGGCGCCAGTGGATACAGTGCCACTGGACTCCATCACCTGCAGGATCAGATCCTCCAGATTGTCGCTCATCTCGCGCATTGCCCTGAGCAGCTTGCCCATTTCGTCGTTTGAATTGACCTCGATCTTGTTGGTCAGGTCACCCTTGGCAATAGCGCTGGCAAGCCGCACAGCCTCGTTTATCGGTTGCACGATGGCCTGCACCACAAGGTAGCCAATGACAGCAGCGGCGATCAGGCCGAGCACGATGACGGCAACCGCAATCGTCTGGATACGCGAGAACAATGCGGTTGCATCTGCATATTCCTGTGCCGCAATTTCCAGTTGCAGATCCCGCAGTTCACCCGCCAGATTCCGAACCGGCATAAAGGCTGGCTCCATCACGTCGAATGCCGTATTGATGCCTTCTTCGATCTGACCAGCCCGCATGGCATCCATGGCCGGAATGACGCCCTCATTGAGAAAAGCGCGTCTGGCATCGACAAAACGGTCAGCCAGTCTGGCTTCCTCCGCCGTTAGATAGGTGCCCATATAGGCTTCCCACAATTCATCGATGGCTCGCCGATTGCTTTCGATCTGCGCCTGGCTCTCCTGGATCATCTGAGGGGATGGGTTGTTAACCGTATCCAGCACCAGCATACGATTCTCCATCAGGTTCTCCAGTATCATGCTGACCTGGCCTGCAGGTACGGTACGGTCCTCATAGACACGCAGCAGGCCCTGGTTGGTCTGGCTCATACCCCAGATACCGACGCTGCCGATCAGTACCAGCAGTGCCGACATCAGCCCCAGCACGAATATCAGCCGCGCTTTAATAGTCAGATTTGCAAACATGTTCCCTATCTCCTTGCTCGATGCCTTGTCCTTGGGCGCCGGCTACCGGGTGCTTTGCCCCTGATGCCCGAGACGCTTGGTACTGGGCTGAATGCCAACCGGCCTATCCGGCCGCGGCTTTGGTGACCTCCGGAACTGTCATCTCTGCCAGCTCCGCAAGGTCTTCCGGGTCTACCAGATGATCCACATCCAGCAGCATCACCATGCGCTCTTCGAGCGCTGCCATCGCACGTACAAAGCGTGCATCTGCCGCCATGCCAAAGTCCGGCACCGGCTTGTGCTCAGCCTCCCGAACTTTGGTGACATCACTGACGGCATCTACGACCAGACCGGCCATCCGTCGCCGGTCAGCGTGTTCCAGGTGCAGCACGATAATGACAGTCGTGCTGTCGTACTCGGCGCGCGGTATTGCCAGCCGGGTACGCAGGTCAATGATCGGCACCACCGTGCCACGCAGATTCAGCACGCCTTCAACATGGGCAGGCGCCGCCGGCATTCGCGTCACCGGCGTCCAGGGACGTATCTCCTGTACGCGCAGGATGTCCAGACCAAATTCTTCACCGGCCAGCTTGAACGTCAGATACTGACTGCTGGCCTTGCCGGTGAGGTCGCTTGCCGCGATATCGGTGCTGTGGTCGGTTGTAGTGACAGCTGTCATGATCAAATCCCGGCCAGGCGTCAGCCCAGCACTTTGTTGATGGTGGCGATCAGCCTCTCAGGGTTGAATGGCTTGACGATCCAGCCCGTTGCCCCGGCTTCGCGACCCTGTTGTTTCTTGTCCGTGGACGACTCGGTCGTCAACATCAGAATTGGAACAAACTTATAGCTGGGCAGACTGCGCAGCTTTCGAATCAGGCTGATGCCATCCAGATTCGGC
>SKXG01000440.1 GCA_007128525.1 Pseudomonadales bacterium
CAGCACTAACCGCCCTTCCATACCCAGGCAGGACAGGTTGTCAGCCAGATAGGCAGCACCTACCGGATCAAGTATCACCCCAACACCTTCGTCACCGGCCCAGGCTTTGACCACATCCTTGAAGCTGCCGCCATGGCGGTTATGGCCACCGTCTGCACCCAGCTCGATGCAGCGCGCAATCTTGTCATCATTGCCGGCCGTGACGAAGCAGGGGTTGTTGAACGCCTTGCACAGCTGGATACCAGCCGTACCGACGCCACTGGCGCCGGCATGCAGCAAAACCCGCTCAGCCGGCTGCAGCGCCGCCTCCATGTACAGGTTCAGATAGGCCGTGGCAAAGACTTCGGGCAACGCTGCCGCCTGGGTCATGTCCAGGCCTCTGGGCACAGGCAGAACCTGCCCGGCCGGCACATTGACGTACTCGGCGTAACCGCCACCCGCCAGCAGCGCGCAAACCTGATCGCCCACCTTGAAGCTTTGTACGCCATCGCCGATGGCGGCGACGGTACCGGCACACTCCAGGCCCATGACCGGACTGGCGCCCGGCGGTGGCGGATAGCCACCCCGGCGCTGTGCCAGGTCCGCGCGATTGATCGCGGTTGCATGGACCTGGATCAGCACTTCACCGACACCGGCTTCGACATCAGGCGCGTCGGCCCATTGCAAATGCTGATCCCGGACCTCTATGGCTTTCATGACCAGCTCCCTTTGTTGAGTGCGTTCAAGACTGTCTCGCGTGAGTTCAAGACTGTCTCACCTGAGTTCAAGACTGTCTCGCCTGAGTTCAAGACTGCTTTAGCGTGCGTTGTCAAATCAGCTACCAGGACATCCGCATCTTTACGCCGTGTTCGTGCAGATAGCCCTTCAAGCCGCTGCAGGTGTAATCGCCATAATGGACCATTGACGCGACCAGTGCGGCATCGGCCTTGCCTTCGGTTAATACCTGCGCCAGATGTTCGGGCCGACCGGCACCGCCGGATGCGATCACCGGAATACGCACGGCTTCGGCCAGCATGCGCGTCAGGTTGATCTCATAACCTTCGCGCGTGCCATCGGCATCGATGGAATTGACCACCAGCTCACCTGCACCGAGCCGTTCGCCTTCCAGCGCCCAGGCCAGGGCGTCCATCCCCATCCGGGTTCGCCCGCCGTTGATGACGATCTCATAACCACTGGGGCAGGTTTCGCTCTTGTCGACGCGCAGAATGTCCATCGACAGCACAACGTTCTGGTTCCCGATGGCCTCGGCACATTCGGCGATCAGTGCCGGACGCTGCACAGCGGCGGAATTCACGTTGATCTTCTCGGCACCGGCCAGGCGCAGATCCGTGGCGTCCTGCACGGTGCGAATGCCACCGCCGACGGACAGCGGAATAAAAACCTGCTCAGCCACTTTCTCGACCACATCAAGCATGATGCGCCGCCGGTCACTCGACGCCGTGATGTCGTAGAACACCAGCTCATCAAGGCCATCGTCATAGTATTCCCGAGCTTTTTCGACCGGGTCGCCGATGTCCTTTGTATCAACGAACTTGACGCTTTTGGCGAGCTTACCGTCGCGGACGTCCAGGCAGGCAATCAAGCGCTTACTGAGCATCGCGCACCTCCGGGCTCAACGTGCCATCCCAGGCGGCAAAACAGGCCAGCAGCTCCAGGCCGACACGACCGGACTTCTCCGGGTGAAACTGCGTGCCAAAGTAGTTGTCACGGCCCAGCGCGCAGCAAAAGGTCGATTCATAGGTGGCCTGCGCATACACGGCGCTGCGCTCGGCCGGCGCCGGGTAGTAGGCGTGAACAAAATAGAACTCATCACCCGGTTGCACCTTGGCCAGCACCGGGTGCGGCTTGACCAGGCGCACTTCGTTCCAGCCCATGTGTGGAATCTTGAGTGCCGGGTCATCCAGACGGAACCTTCGCACCTCTCCGTCGATCAGACCCAGTGTGGTGGTATCGTTTTCTTCCGAGTGCGACAGCGAGATCTGCATGCCCAGGCAGATGCCAAGCACAGGCACGCCGGCCTTGAAGGCATCCAGCAGCGCCTTATCGAGGCCGTTGGCCTGCAATGAGCGCATGGCGCTGCCGGCTGCGCCGACGCCCGGGAAAATGATACGGTCGGCCCTGGCCACGGCACTGGCCTCATTGCTGATACGGGCATTCAGGCCGACTTCCGCGCAAGCGCGCTGCACACTGCGCAGGTTGCCGGCGTCATAGTCGATGATCAGAGTCATGCGAAATCCACTGCCATGACATTGCGAGGGAGGGCGGATACTATCCTATCCGCCTGAGCCAACCAAGGCGGGTACCTGCCTGTTCCGCAGCGGGCGGCGGGTCCGCATGAGCTGACCGAAAACCAACCAAGAATACAGACAGGAGCGGGTTTTGGCTGACAAGGGGATATTGCTGCTCAATCTGGGGTCGCCAGCACGCCCCGAGGTTCCAGAGGTTCGCCGGTACCTGGGCGAGTTCCTGATGGACCCCTATGTGATCGACAGCCCCTACCTGGTGCGCAAGCTGATTGTCTCCGCATTCATTCTGCCATTCCGGCCGAAGCAGACTGCCGAGGCCTATGCCAGCATCTGGGACAGTGCCGGTCCGGGCTCACCGCTGCTGGTGTACTCCGAAGCACAGCGTGACGGCCTGACAGAGCGGCTGGATGACCCGGTAGTGCTGGCCATGCGCTATGGCGAGCCGCGCATACGGGATGCGCTGGAACACCTGCTGGCTGAGGGCGTCGACGAGGTGCTGTTGGTTCCACTGTATCCACATCACGCCGACAGCACCCGGCGCACGGGCATTGAGGCGGTACGCCAGATCCTGAACCAGGTGGCCCCACACATGGATCTGCGGGTACTGCCGCCGTTCTACGATGAGCCCCGCTACATCCAGGTCCTGGCCGATCTGTGTCGTGCCCACCTGCCCGATGACAACCAGATGCTGCTATTCAGCTACCACGGGCTGCCGGAACGGCATCTGACCAAGGCGGACCCCACCGGCAAGCATTGCCTGCAGTCCGAGGACTGCTGCGAGGTGGCATCAGCCGCGCACGCCAGCTGTTACCGGCACCAGGTTCGCACCACTTCAAAGCTCGTTGCCCAGGCGCTGGGGCTGCCCGATGACCACTGGCAGGTGAGCTTTCAGTCGCGGCTGGGCCGGCTGCCGTGGCTGCAGCCGTACACGGATCAGGTGCTGCGCGAGTTGCCGAAGAAGGGCATAAAACGCCTCGCCGTGGCCTGCCCCGCCTTTGTTGCCGACAATCTGGAAACGCTGGAAGAAATCGGCATGCAGGGCCGGGAGACGTTTCTGGAAGCCGGCGGCGAATCCTACACGCTGATTCCCTGTCTGAACGCCGACCCGGCCTGGCTGGATCTGCTGGCCGACTACTGCCGCAATCCAATGCCGGAAAGTGGCATCGATCAGTAAGTAATCTAGACCTGACCTAGTGCAGCGCTGCTGCGCGGGCATGCACGGCATCAAACAGGCTTTGGATCAACGGCCTGGAGAACATCGACTTTCGCGCCACGAAACGCACCGGGCGATTCAGGCCGGCTTCACCGAGCGGTACCAGCGTTTCCTCCGGCACCGCGAGCGTGCGGGCCACTCCGGCCGGCACCAGGCCATGGCCAAACCCGGCAATCGCCATTTGCGCCACGGTAAAGAAGGACTCCAACGAGGTCCGGCGCCGCAGGTGCAATCGTTTCATATCGTCTTCAATCGATCGCCAGGCGCCAGACCGGGATTCAATGGTGATGACATCCAGCTCATCGCCCAGGCGGTAGTCCAGCGGCTGTAATCGGGACGGCACGATGACCATGGGTTCCAGACGCAGGATCTCGCTCTGCAGGTCGGTGTCGTAATCAGACAGGCCGGTACAGATGCCCACCATGTACTCACCGCTGCGCAGCCGATCCAGCACCACCGGAGAACGCTGGGCATGAAACTCAAACTCAACCTCGGGCATTTCCGCCTGCACCTCGGCGAACAGCCGTGGCGCCCAGCTGGCCAGAATGGCTTCTGACACACCGAGGATCACCTTGCCCTGCCGGAGCGCGTTGTCCTCCAGAAAGACGCTGCGCATTTCCGAGATCAGCGGCGTTACTTTCTCCACCAGACGCGTACCATGATGCGTCAGCACGACCCGCCGGCCATGGCGTTCGATGAGCGTCCGGCCGTAGTAGCGCTCCAGCGCAGCGATCCGCTTGCTGACCGCAGACTGTGAGACCTTCAGTACAGTACCGGTTTCCATCATGGTGCCGGTTTTCGACAGCACCACCAGCGTCTCCAGGTTTTCCAGCATCGCCGGCAACCTATTCCAAGTGGAACACTATGGTATTCCTTTGAATCGCTTTTTTCATAGATAGTGACAAGCTTTAATGGGCAGACTGTCGCCAGTCGGCCGGCGGACGATTCAGCCGCGCAACGAGGTGCTTATGGAGTTCGAACACCTGGTTCAGGTCAACGACCTGGACCGTCACGACATCACCGACTTGAGCCGCGGGCAGCTCTGGCAGGGCCTGCTTGCCCGTGCGCACGAGCCCGACCAGTTCATCGTCGGCCTGGATCACTTCGAGCTGCTTGAAGTTCGCGAGGACTACCTGATGCGGCGGCTGTATCTGCCGGGCCTGACCGTCGAGGATGAAGTCTGGCTCAGCCACCAGGAGCAGGTGCAGTACCGGATCCGGCCCTCAGCCGATACGCCAGGCGGCTCCCTGACCATGCGCATTGAAGAGCCACAGCCCGGCGCGCTGTTCGTGCGCTTCTGCTACGCCACCGAGCACCATCTCCAGGCTGACGACAGCATTCCCTACGACGAATTCGTAAGGCAGGCCTATATCGCTGCCGACGTCGACACCATCCGCTTGATTCGCGAGCGCTTCGCCGGCTGATCCGGCGCACCCGTGGATGGCCATATACCTGCTCATCATCGCCATCGTCGCGCTGACCAGCCTGCTCTCGGGCATTCTCGGTATGGCCGGCGGCCTGGTACTGATGGCTGCCCTGATCGCCCTCCTGCCCGTCGCGACCGCCATGGTGATACACGGGGTGGTGCAAGCCGCCGCCAACGGCTGGCGCGCCCTGTTTCTGCTGCCGCACGTGCAATGGCGCCTGCTGATCCCCTTTCTGATTGGTGGGCTGATTGCCCTGGTCGCTTTCCGGCTCGTGGGCTATGTGCCGGAGCCGGCTGTTGTACTGATTATGATGGGCAGCTTTCCATGGCTGGCTCGCATAGTCCCGCGGCTGCGCCGGCTGGATGTGACGCACACCGGCACGGGCATCGTCTGCGGCATCAGTGTCACCAGCGTACAGCTTCTTGCCGGCGTGGCAGGCCCCCTGCTCGATCTGTTCTATCTGAACAGTTCACTGAACCGCTATCAGATCATTGCCAGCAAGGCCATGACGCAAACCATCGGCCACCTGATCAAGATCAGCTATTACGCCACCCTGGTCACGGCACTCGACGAGATTCCAATCTGGTTCTGGGTGACTGCGTTACTCGCCAGCATGGCCGGCACCTGGTACGGCACGCGGCTCGTCGCCCACTTCACAGACCAGCAGTTTCGGCGTGTTACCGGCTGGATCATTCTGGGGATTGGGACGCTGTGTATCGGAGCAGGTGTCTACCTGCTCCTGGCCTAAGCACAAAGCGACCAGATCTTGGTCAGATCTTTGGTTTGGGCTTCACCACGAACAACAGATCCCCCGCATTCACCTGCTGCGCATTGGCAATGTTGATGCGCGTGACTTCATAGCGCTGATCCGACGGATACAGCTCATCATCACCGCTGTTGAAGTCTTTCAATGCCAACGGCGTAAAGATCTTCATCGCCTCAAGCTGGCATATTGTCTTTTCCACGCTGATCACATCGCCGACAGAGACGTATTCCGGCTCGGAGGGCGATGCCGTGATATAAAAGATGCCGGTCGACGGCGACAGCACTTTCAACTCATCACTGCCATCGATCTGCAACGCTTCCCGGTTGATCCCGGCGCCTTGCTTGCCGGTGGCCTGCTGCATTTCCTCAATCAGCTCCTCCGCGTCAAGGCGCTGCAGGAACTGCGGCAAATAGTCTGTATCG
>SKXG01000360.1 GCA_007128525.1 Pseudomonadales bacterium
AATGATGTCACCTTCCTGCAGGCCGGCTCGATCGGCCGGGCTGCCGTCCATCACACGCGACACCAGCGCACCGGCGGGCTTGTCCAGGTTGAAGCTCTCGGCCAGGTCCCGATTGACTTCCTGAATGACCACGCCGAGCCAGCCCCGGGCCACTTCGCCGGTCTCCATCAGCTGTTCGGCCACCTCCATCGCGACATCAATCGGGATGGCAAAAGACACCCCCATAAAGCCACCGGAACGGGTGTAGATCTGAGAGTTGATACCAACCACTTCGCCATCGAGGTTGAACAACGGCCCACCGGAGTTGCCGGGATTGATCGCAACGTCCGTCTGAATAAAGGGCACATAGTTCTCGTTGTTTTCGGTCGGCAGACTGCGCCCCTTGGCGCTGACGATGCCGGCCGTCACCGAATAGTCAAAGCCGAAAGGTGATCCGATGGCCAGCACCCACTCGCCAACGCGGAGTCGCTCCGATTCACCGATGCGCACCGTAGGCAGGTCGGTCGCCTGCACCCGCAACAACGCCAGATCAGAACGCGGATCGGCGCCTACAAGCTCCGCTTCCAGCTCACGGCGGTCGCTGAGGCGCACATAGATCGAGTCGGCGTTCTCAACAACATGATTGTTCGTCAATACATAGCCATCACTGGAAATGATGAACCCGGAACCCAGCGACCGACGCTCACCGCCGCGCGGGCTGCCAAACTGGTCAGGCGGGAAGAACCGCCGGAAGAACTCGTCGAACTCGCGGCCACCAAAGGGGCTGGCGCCGCGTTCCGGCGCACTACGGACGGTGCTGACATTGACCACCGCCGGCGAATTCGCATCCACCAGATCGGTAAAATCCGGCAGGCTGCGTGCCTCACCAAACGCCGGCAACAACAGCGGCAACGCCAGGGCCAGTCCGAGAAGTGCTCTGCGCATAGGTTTATACCTTCCGTTTCCGTAGGACGCGCTCAAAGCGCGTCAAATTGCATGGGTCACGCCAGCTCCGACCCTGCCCGTGGTGTCGGGTTCAACTGACGCTTATCCAGACTTTCTGTGGGCTCCAGCTGAAAATACAAGTCGCGCAGCAGTGGCCGGTAGCGCACCAGCAATCCGACAAGCAGCATCCCGGCTGGAACACTCAGCAGGCTCAGGGCACCAACCGAAGGCCAGTAAAGCCCGACACCTGTTCCGACAACAAGCAGTATCAGCAATGGCAGACCAAACACCAACAGCACAGCACGGGTCAATGCAGCGGACGACACCGACAGCGCCAGACCATCAGACCCGGCGGGTACCGCCGCTGCCGGCCAAGCCACGGCCACCGGGGCACGCCAGGCCGCGCCACAGGTACAGCCCGGACAGGCGGTGCGGTCAGCCTGCAGGAGAACCCGGTCATGGCTGCCTTCACTGATGGTCACTGGTTGCACCAATCTGGTCATTACGAGCCCTGGAAGTGAATCGAGCGCGCCACGCGCCGGGCCGTTTCTTCGGGAATCTCACCAACCACGGTGACCAGATAGGCCCGATCTTCTGGCCCGTCAACATGACTGGTGACCGCAACGGTGGCCCCATCGCGGGACATCATTTCTCCCGCCCCCGCTTGCGGCATCTTTTCCACAAACACGGAAAACGCTGCCAGACCGTCACTGTACATCAGCGTGTTCACGCTCCGAGCCTTGCCCGGCATGGGCCGCACTTCCCAGGTTGCCAGCTGGAAGCCTGCCGGCACCCAGCCTGCCACCCAGGCTGAGTCGCCAATCGGCTGGCTCAGATCCTGTGGTGTCCCGAGGCTGAAGCTGGTGGTCACCATGGATCGCTCATCCACGTCCGGCTCCAACGCCGAAGTGCTGATGTCATCGCTGATTTTGAGGTAGGTGAACTGAAAGATCTCAAGCCGCTGACCCTGCTCGTTCACCAACTCAGACCGCAACAGTAAACCGGTGTCGGCGTCGAGCCAGATCCGGTAACCATGCCGATAGTTGTCCTTGGGCGCGATGGTGAGTGCGTGAGCGCTACGCCCGGCCACCCGGTCAAGCTGTGTGGCCGTCAGTTCATAATGTTGGGAGACGCGCTCGAAGCTGGCACTGAAAGCGCGGGCAAAAGGCCCGGCCGGAATGCTGCCCTGAAGCTCCACCAGCTCATCACCCGGCTGCAGGAAGCTCACCACTTCATCGGCCGCCCGGACAATCTCACGCGGTGCGCCATTCAGATGCACCAGCCGTTCATGCTCGATGCCGTCGAGGACCAGGTGCACGATCCGCAACGTCGACAGGTCAACCCCATTATAATAGGTGAACACGCCGTCGTAATTCAGCTCGGCAAAGGCGCTGTTCATGTGCGAGAGCCACTGATCCGGCGTTCTGTCCGGCAGCGCCTCACCGGCACTGTCGGCCTTTGCCTGCCCGAACGCCAGCACCGTCACGCTGGCGCCCAGCAGCAGGTTCGCGATCAACTTCGCGGAGAGCAAAGTCATCGTGATTCGAAGGCAGCAACTTTGACGAACGGCATGACGCTCGCCTGGTGATTCAGTGACGTGTGGTGAACATGGTGCAGCATATAAGCCTGAGTACGCTGTCGGTCGAGCTGCGAGGTGTCGAGTATGGCATCTGCAGAATCCGTTAGCACAGGCCCAGCTGCCACACGCTGCGAGACATTGACCTCGGGGACTTGAGCCTGCTGTGCCTGCAGGTCGGCACCGGAATGGCCGCCAAAGTCGCCAAAACCAATCACCACGGTGAGCGCGACTGCCGCTGCAACGCTGCCGCCAGCAAACGGGCCCAGCCAGCGCCTGCGGCGCGTGGTGACTGCCGCGTCAGGCGCTGCCAGAGCATCGCCATTGTCTGCCACTGCGTCCGGCTCACTGTCGATGGTCGCCCAGATATTGCGCATCATCCGCTCATTGTTCAGCGGCGACCAGCCCGGCTGATGCCGATGGGCAATCAGGTGATAGGTGTACCAGCGCTGGCGCAGCTCGGGGTCGGTATCCAGTTCATTGAGCACCCGGAGGGTTTCAAACTCATCGGCTTCACCGTCGATCAGGGCAGACAAGGCTTCTCGCAGCTGCTCAGACATACTGCCAATCCTCTCACTTAATTTGCTTTTATCTCATCCAAACCAGCCCCGACCAGCGGGACACCCCAAATACAATCACCCACTTCGAGTGTGGAAATGGCAAAAGGTTGCACTATTGAATGCGATAGACGTCGCATATCAGGCCTTCCTTTAATCATTGTCCATCAATGGGCGAATGCGCGCGTCTATGGCTTCTCGCGCGCGGAAAATTCGTGACCGGACCGTCCCCACCGGGCAGTCCATGATCTGGGCAATCTGCTCATAGCTCAGACCGTCGAATTCCCGCAGTGTCACCGCACTGCGCAAATCGTCAGGCAGGTCGCGAATGGCCAGGTCGATCACCTTGGCAAGTTCATCCCGCGCCAGCGAATTCTCCGGGTTGGCGGACTCCCGCAGGGCATCGGCCCCTTCGTAGTACTCACCGTCCTCGGCGTCCACATCGACGTCCGGCGGTCGCCGATTGCGGGCGACCAGATAGTTCTTGGATGTGTTGATTGCAATGCGGTAGAGCCAGGTATAAAAGGCGCTGTCGCCACGAAACCGCGGCAGGGCCCGATAGGCCTTGATAAAGGACTCCTGAACGATGTCTTCGATTTCCTCGTTGGTCCGCACATAGCGGCTGACCAGCCCGGCGATCTTGTGCTGGTAACGGGCAAACAGCAGATCGAAGGCCCGCCGGTCTCCGTTCTGGACCCGCTTCACCAGCTCCTGATCAGTATCCTTTGACACGTCAGCTGAGGCTCCCGCTGCGGCTGCTTCGACGAACCCGCCGGGTACCATCCCGAACGGCGCGACGAAAGCGCGCTATTCTGCCGATTCCAGTCCGGACAAGCCAGTAGCACCCCATCATGCTCCCTGTCCAGCACCCCGCTGGCTGGTTACAATCGGTGTACTCCGAGGCCACCGGCCCGTCGCTGGTCATCCACGCACTCAGTAACCGGGCGCTATTCCATGAGTATTACACATCAGCACGACGTACTGATTATCGGCAGCGGTGCCGCAGGGCTCGCCACCGCGCTGCACCTGGCCCCGGATGCCCGGGTAGCGGTGCTGAGCAAGCAGGATTTGCATGCCAGCTCCACAGACTGGGCCCAGGGCGGGATTGCCGCCGTCACCCACCCGGCCGACAGCGAGTACGAGCACATCCAGGACTCGCTTGCCGCCGGCGCCGGCCTCTGCCACGAGCCGGCCGTCGTGCACACCATCTACCATGCCCGTGAGGCCATTGCCCAGTTGCAGAGCTGGGGCGTGAACTTTGATCGCGAGGACAACGACTTTCACCTGACGCAGGAAGGCGGTCACAGCTTCCGCCGGGTATTGCATGTTGCCGATGCCACCGGCCATGCCGTGGCGACCAACCTGATCCGTGAAGCTCGCCAGCAGCCCAATATCGAGCTGTACACCGACCATGTCGCCATCGACCTGATCACCAGCGCCAAGATCGGGCGCGGCAACAACCGCTGCCTCGGCGCCTACGTCTACAACTCGGGCACCGGCCATGTTGATGTCTTTGCCGCGCGCTGCGTCATCATCGCCACCGGTGGTGCCAGCAAAGTCTACCTGTATACCTCAAACCCGGATGGCTCCACCGGTGATGGCATCGCCATGGCCTGGCGCGCTGGCTGCCGGGTGGCCAACATGGAGTTCAACCAGTTTCACCCTACCTGCCTGTTCCACCCGCATGCCAAGTCCTTTCTGATTTCCGAGGCCGTACGCGGTGAAGGTGGTGTGCTGGTACTGCCCAGCGGCGAGCGTTTCATGCAGCGCTTTGATACCCGAGGAGAACTGGCGCCGCGCGACATCGTAGCGCGCGCCATCGACCATGAGATGAAGCGCACCGGCAGCGACTGTGTATACCTGGACATCAGCCACAAACCCCGCGCACTGATCACGCGCCACTTTCCAACCATCTATGCCAAGTGCGCAGAGCATGGTATCGACATCACCCGCGAACCCATTCCGGTGGTGCCGGCGGCGCACTACACCTGTGGCGGCGTGCTGGTCGACCTGAACGGCGCCACAGACATTCCCGGCCTGTATGCCATCGGCGAGGCCAGCTGTACCGGGTTGCATGGCGCTAACCGGCTGGCCAGCAACTCCATTCTCGAGTGCCTGGTTTTCGCCCGCAGTGCCGCCGACCACATCCGCAGCGCACTGCACGAGCCCTACGCAGCACCGGAAATTCCGCGCTGGGATGAGAGTCGCGTGACCGACTCCGATGAAGATGTGGTCATCTCGCACAACTGGCATGAGCTGCGCCAGTTCATGTGGGATTATGTTGGCATCGTGCGGACCAACAAGCGGCTGCAACGAGCGCTGCACCGCATCGAGCTGCTGAAACGCGAAGTTCACGAATATTACAGCAATTACCGGGTCGGTAACGATCTGATTGAGCTGCGCAACCTGATCCACGTAGCGGAGCTGATCGTGCGCTCTGCCATGATGCGTACAGAGAGCCGCGGCCTGCACTACACGCTTGATTATCCGACGCTGCTGCCCGAGGCCAAAGACACCATCCTGAGCCCGGGAACCTGGGACCCACTGGATGTCATGCAGCCACAGCTAGCGCAGATCCGCTGACCGCAAACAACGCCGCAAAGCCGCATAGCTCTCCGGGCTGAACTGCCAACGATGCAGTACCAGCAACTGCGCTGCACCCCGCTGCTGCGGTGTCAGCCACAGAAATATTAGATGCAAACCACACCAGGCCGAGCGCCAGTGCCAGGTGGTTTGCCTGGCGGGCGTGGTCAGCTCAAGCAGGTTGCCGGCAAACTGTAGCCGCCAGTCACCAACGTCCCCGCCCGCGCCGATAAAACCAGCGCCGACAAACCCGAAGTGGCGTTGCCAGCGCCAGCCATCCACCGCCAGACTGAGCACAACAACAACCAGGGGCAGCGCGGCCCACCAGACTGACCAGAGTCCAAACGGAAACCAGAGGCCTAGCAGATACACAACGGCAGCCAGCCCGCCCAGAT
>SKXG01000070.1 GCA_007128525.1 Pseudomonadales bacterium
GGCGATGGCATTCATGACATAGTTGTTGCCGGCAGCACCATGGAATGGCAGCCCACCGGTTACGGTCAGCCCGCGGGGGTCATCATGCCTGATACCAAGTTCATCGCAGGCAATCTGCACAGCACTCGGAAAACAGGAATACAAGTCTAGATGGGCGATATCATCAATGCCGATCTGCGCCATCGCCAGCGCACGCTCACCCATAACGCGAATCGCCGGTGAACTGTGATAATCCACCCGGTCGGTCAGGTACCAGCGCTCGTTCACATCTGCGCAGCCATGCAGATACACCCACTGTGATTCCGGCACACCCAGATCACGCGCACCAGCCTCAGACGTCAGCAACAATGCCGCACCCTGGTTGATCTGGTTCATCGCATTCATGTACTTGGTGTAGGGCCAACCAACGTAGCGATTCTGGGGTGTCGCCGTCGCAATTTCATCAGCTGTCCGCGCCACTTTGAACCAGGCTTGCGGGTGGCCCGCCGCAACCCGACTGAACGGTGCAAACAGGTCCCCAAGGGCGCGTTGATGGCTGTCGATATCTCGACCGTAGTGAGCCCGCAGAGCATTCTCATACAGCGGATAAGCATGCGCTGGAACCTGCAGACCATGGGCATTTTCGTGCTCGTGCGTCATCGGCACTTCCGGCAGCAGATACTCGGCATCGTGCTCAGCCGGAACATCCCAGGCTGGCTGTATGCCGGCCTTCTGCAGCCGCCGCTGATTGTCGATGGCTTCCGCACCGGCCAGCAGTACGAAACTCGCTGCGCCTCGGGCAATGTCTGCGGCATAGCGGTTGATCAGATACTGCGGAAAATTGCCGCCAGTAGGGGTTAGCCAGCAGCGGGCACCCGACGCCCCGATTCGGTCAGCCAGCGCCTGTGGCGCGTTGCGCATGACCTCTCGAAAACAACGTACGACAACCAGGGTATCGAGCCTGCTCAGCACGCCGTCGGCAATCCCGGCATCAAGCGCAGCCAGCCGGGTCGAGGCTTCAATGAGGTCCAACGGGCTTGACAGGCCTTCCAGCCCGGACTTCTTCTCTGTGACCTGGCCGACACCGATCAGCACCGGCATCCGATCAGAATGCACCATATACCCTCCCATTGATCTGCTGCCCATTGACCTGTTGCCCATCGACCAGTTGCATTGCTCTGGCCTTCCACACCAGACTCGTCATGATATCAGTCCACCATCCCATTTAACCTGTGTTCATCAATGCTGTGGCACTTTGTACGCACTGCATGGGGCCAGTAACCCTTAAGTTGCGGCCGTCCACTGACCGCTGTCCTTCTCAAGGAGAATTCATGACCACAAGTACAACGCGCGGGGCCTGGCAGGCCATTCTGTTCGGCCTGCTTGCTCTGGGTTTCGGAATCACCGCCCAGGCCGAAGAGCGCGAACTTGAACTGCCGATCACCCAAGTGCAACTCGCCCCGGGTGGCGCGCAAATCACACGCACTGCGGCCATCCCGTTGTCTCCCGGACAGCAGTCGCTGGTCATCAGTGGGCTTCCGGCCAATCTGGACCCGGGCGAGGTACAGCTGGCGCTGACTGGCCGACAGAGCGAGATCCGCGGCTTCACATTGGAGACGCAGGATACCGGGGATTTTACCGCACCCGCAGAGCGTCGCCTGCGCGAAGCCCTGCAGACGCTTCAGGACCAACGCCGGGAGATCCATGACGAAGCCGCCAGCGCCGCGTTGCAGCTGAAGCTGCTGGACAGCCTCGCCAGCAGTCCGGAGTCGGTTTCGGCAAGCGATCTCGCCACCTTGTTGCGGCAAGTGGCCCTGGGTGATGCTCAAGCCCGGTCGACGCAGCGCACGGCCGAGCGCCAGCTGCGTGAGCTGGATGCCGATATCAAACGCCTGGAGCATGAGCTGGCCAAAGTGGCCACCGGAGAGCGTGTGCAGAGCCTGATCAGGGTCCAGGTCTATGTGCCGACGCAAGACCAGGGACAAGGTAATCTGACCATTCAATATCCACAGGCTGACGCCGGTTGGCGCTGGCAGTATGAGGCCTGGCTGGACAGTAATCAGAACCAGCTTCGCCTGACCCGACAGGCGGCGGTCTGGCAGGGGACGGGCGAAGACTGGACGGACGTACGACTCACCTTGAGCACGGCTGCAGTCAGGCGAGACACACGTCCGCCCGAACTCCAACCGCTGTTTCTGGGTTTGCGCGATCCAGATGCGGACAGGCGTGAGCGCGCCCACATGATGGCCCCGGACGCCCTGATGAGCGCCAGAGTCTCCGCAGAGGCGGCGCCGGCAATCGACGCCGACGTACAACGCTGGCATGAACGCTATGTACTGCCTGAGCCTGTCGACATCCGGGCCGATCGACAACCTCATCGCTATCAGATTGACGCGCGAACCGTCGATGTCGACGTGGTCGCCCGCACTGTGCCATCAATCCGCACGGACGCCTGGGTACAGGCCAGCTTCACCTATGACGACTCAACACCTGTCCAACCAGGCGACCTGCGGCTGTATCGAGACGGTGCCTACATCGGGAGCACGGCACTGCCGCGTGTGCAGCCGGACAGCCGGGTTACCCTGCCCTTTGGCATCGACGAGGGCATCGAGGTCGCACGTTTTCAGGAAGCCGAGGGCAGCGGCGACAGTGGTCTGTTTGGTCGCACGCGCACGCAGGAGTCACGCACCAGATTCGAGATCACCAATCACACCGCCCAGCCGGTGACTGTAGAAGTCGTGGACCGAATACCGGTAGCCCGCCACAGCGACATCACTGTAGAAATGCTGCCGGACGCCAGTGAACCGCAAACCCGAGATCTGGACGGACAAGCAGGCCTGCTCCTGTGGCAGGTTCAGGCAGAACCAGGTCAGACACAGACCATCCGGCATCAGTACCGGATTCGTCATCCCAGCGGTCAGGAGCTGACGTACCAGTAGCTAGCGGCTTGCATAAGACTGCCTACTGGGCTAAAAGCGGCAAGAGAAAGAGGCCACTGACAAGTACAAAATGAATAAGGAGGACGGGATGAACCAACCCACAGTCCGGCTGGCAGCCATTGCCGCCATCGCCACTCTGACAACTGCACTCTGGTTGCCTGCAGAAGCAGCGACCCGATGTGAACACGGTGATCTGGTTCGTACCATTGAAGTGATCTACGACCAACCAGGACAGGCAGTGCCCTGCGAGGTGCTCTATGACAAGCCCGACGAAGGCGAGCGTGAAACACCCTGGCGCGCCGAACACGAGGCTGGGTTCTGTGAAGCCCGCGCTGAGGACCTGATATCACGCTTGCAGTCTATGGGCTGGGAGTGCGAGGCTGAATCTCAACCCGACCAATAACCGAACATATAAGGGAGCAACACATGGGGGAATTCTCCAGCGTCGAGCGCAAAGGCCATATCTGGATCGTGACCATCGAACGTCCTAAGCGCCTTAACGCACTTCATCCGCCGGCCAATGCCGAGCTTGGAGAAGTTTTTGATGAGTTCGCGAAAGATGAAGAGGCCTGGGTCGCCATTATCACCGGCCGCGGTGAGAAAGCCTTCTCGGCCGGTAATGACCTGGTGTATCAGGCTGAGGGTGGCTCCATGTTCCCAACGCCGCGCGGCTTCGCCGGGCTGACCTCACGGTTTGATCTGAGCAAACCCGTCATAGGTGCAGTCAACGGCTATGCCATGGGCGGCGGCTTCGAGATCGCCCTGGCTTGCGACCTGATTATCGCTGCCGAACACGCACAGTTTGCACTGCCTGAGCCTCATGTCGGCCTTGCCGCACTGGCGGGCGGCTTGCACCGCCTGCCGCGACAGATTGGTTTGAAACAGGCCATGGGCATGATCCTGACCGGCCGACGGGTCAGCGCCGTTGAGGGCCAGTCTCTGGGTTTTGTCAACGAAGTGGTGCCCGCCGACAAACTGATGGATGCCGCGATGAAGTGGGCAGAGGACATCTGCGCCTGCTCGCCGGCCTCGATTCAGACCAGCAAGGATGTGATCCAGCGAGGCTTGGAACACGCCGGGCTCGAGGCTGCAATGAAGCACCCCTATGATTCCGTCAAACGTCTGCGTGAAAGCCCGGATTTCGTAGAGGGTCCAAAGGCTTTTTCAGAGAAACGCAAACCCAACTGGCAGGGGTACGGCGCCAAGTGATCAGAGCGCACCAACAGGTCGTTGAAAAATGGCCTGTTAAAGTCGTGCCTTGGATAGCATCCACGGGCTGAAAAACGATCACCTGATTGTTTTTCAGCCCGCTGCTAAGGCCTGGCCTGGCCGCCGCGGGCTGTTTCATAGATCACCGCCTGCCGGCGGGCATCGGCTTTGGCCTGGTACATGGCGGAATCAGCCGCCTGAAACAGCTCGGCCTCAGTCTTGCCATGCAAGGGTGCCAGCGCGATGCCGATGCTGGCATTCAGGAACAGCTGCCTTCCTCCAAGGTCATAGCGCTCACTGAGAGCAGCCAGAATTTTGTCTACGACCCGCATGGCATCATCGACCGCGTCGATGTCCGGCAACAACACCACGAACTCGTCACCACCGATACGACCCACGGTATCGGATTCGCGCAGGCAGGCCTGCACCCGCCGCCCAGCCTGCTGCAGAATGCGGTCGCCCGCCGCATGGCCAAATGTGTCATTGATCTGCTTGAACTCATCGAAGTCCAGCATCAGCAGGCCAACCCGCTTATCAAAACGCGCTGCCCGCTTCAGGGCCTGTTGTAGCCGGTCCGAGAACAGCGCCCGGTTGGGCAAATCTGTAAGCACATCGAAGTGCGCCAGATGCCGGATGTGATCATCAGACTTCTTGCGCTCCGTGATGTCACGCGCGATGCCCAGAAAGCCGATGACCGCCCCGCTGGCATCAAGCTCAGGCGCAGCATTGGACATGTGCCAACGCCATTCACCGCTCTTGTGACGCACCCGATACTCAATGCCCTGGCGTTTGCTGGAGGACTCCACAACCACCTGCAGGAACTGATAAAAACGCGTCAGGTCATCAGGATGAACGAACTCGGCGATGTCTTTCCCGACCACTTGATCGGCTTCATGCCCAAGGCTTTCCGTCCAATTCGGTGATGCGTAAGTCAATACACCATGCGGCGACATGGTAAAGATGGTGTCATTGGCATTTTCGACCAAGGTTCGGAACTTGGCTTCACTCTGGCGCAATTCCGAAGTCGTCTCCTCCACCGCTCGCGACAGTTGACGCCGCTGACCATTGATCAGCAGGACGTAGCCAAACACGACAGACAGTCCCAGCACCACCAGGGTGCCGACCACGGTTGGCAACAGCCAACCTGGCACCACGGTCACGCGCTCCAACCGCAACCACCGGCTCGTCAGACGCGCCAGCTCATCAGCATCCAGGCGGCCGAGAACAACATTGATGGCCTCGAGAAGTTCAACCTCTCCCTTGGGAACTGCCACATGCAGATCCTGCCGGTACAGGGACTCCAGCACACGGAAATCTGTCGGTGTTGCGTATTGGTCCAGCAAATACATGCCGACGGGATAGTCCGCCACGAACGCCCGGATCTCTCCCCGAACGGCGGCCTGCACCATCAAGTCATTGTTGCGAAAGCGAAACAGCGGCACATCAGGGCGGTTGGCCAACATGAACTCGAGCTCATAGCTGCCCTCCGTAACGCCAACGGGCCCATCAGCAAACTCATCAAGCGACACGACCATTGAGTCGGCGGCAACGAAGGCAAAGGTTGCCAGCGGCATCAAGGGTACAGAAAAGTCCAGAAAGGCTGACCGCTCTTCAGACTTCAGCAGGCCACCATGCACATCGGCATGGCCATCCCTGACCTGAGCAATGCTGTCGGGCCAGTCAACTAGTTTGAAGGTTACTGGCCGGCCCATCTGGGCCCCAAGCTCCTGCCAAAGCTCGATCAGCAGTCCGCGCGGCTCACCCTGGCTGTCCAGATAGGCGAAGGGTGGCCAGGCATGATCCTGTGAGACCACCAATGCTTCCGCCGCCTGCGCGCGGTGCATACACGCCACCGATACA
>SKXG01000205.1 GCA_007128525.1 Pseudomonadales bacterium
AGGGTGTCCCGGCTGAGGTGCGTGAATCGGCGACGGCCATGGGCTATGGTGCCGGCCGTCGGCTTTGGCGGGTTGAGCTGCCATTGGCGCTGCCGACCATCATCGCCGGCATACGCATCGCGACGGTAACCACCATCGGCCTGGTCACAGTCACTGCGCTGATCGGCCAGGGTGGACTGGGGCAGCTGTTCATCACCGGCTTTACACTGCAGTTTCCGATGCCGCTGATCGTTGGCTTTACGCTGTCTATCGCGCTGGCCGTGCTGGTCGACCTGCTGCTGGTCGGTGCTGAGCGGATGCTGACGCCCTGGCAGAGGCGCACCTGATGCTGGCGGACCTGCTGCAATGGTTCAGCGACCCGCTGCAATGGCAGGGGCCCGACGCCATTCCGGCGCGGGTTGTTGAGCATCTGTACTATGTCGGCGTCGCCATGTTCTGGGCGCTGTTGATCGCACTGCCGGTAGGCATTGGACTCGGCCACCTGGGTCGCGGTGGCTGGCTGGCGATCAACCTGTCCAATATCGGCCGTGCCATTCCAGAGTTCGGTATTGTCATTCTGGTGTTCATGATTGCCGGTTTCGGCAACCTGCCGATACTGATCGCACTGGTTGCCTTGGCGCTGCCACCACTGATCACCAACAGTTATGTCGGCATGCGCCAGGTCGATGCCGATCTGGTGGAAGCGGCACGGGCCATGGGGCTGCGCCGCTGGCAGTGTCTGTTGCAGGTGGAACTGCCGATTGCGTTGCCGCTGATCATGGCGGGCCTGCGAACGGCCGCCGTACAGGTAATGGCAACCGCCACGCTGGCCGCCTATGTCGGTCTGGGCGGACTCGGCCGCTATCTGATCGACGGCCTGGCAGTTCGCGATATGGTCGGCGTGGTCGCTGGCGCCCTACTGGTTGCGGCGCTCGCGTTGGCACTGGAAGGTGCGTTGGCCTTGTTACAGCGCACGCTGGTATCGCCGGCACTCGGCCAGCGCGTTGCGCCGAGCCACTGAGACAATCGGCACCGTGCTTTCTGTTACAGTCGGCGGATCTGCCCGTCTGGGCGCGAGACAACAGGAAGCTTCATGCGCACCCGAATACTGACCAAACTGCTGGCGGCATGCCTGGTCTGGACCGGCATTTCGGCCTGCGGGGATCAGGCTGAGCGCATTACTGTGGGTTCAACCAACTTCAGCGAGCAGCTGATCCTGGCCCACATTTATGCGGATGTTCTGGAACATCAGGGCTATCAGGTGCAGCGGCGAATGAACCTGGGCTCTCGGGAAATCGTCTATCCGGCGCTGCTCGCCGGTGAGATCGACCTGCTGCCGGAGTACAGCGGTGCGCTGTTGGCGTATGTGACGCGTGGCGAGCACGAAGCGACGTCACCTGACGCCGTGATCGATGGTTTGCGCGACAACCTGCCGGATGAGCTGTTGCTGCTGGACGCTGCACCGGCCGAGAACAAGGATGCGCTTGTTGTGCGTTCAGATACGGCCGAGGAATACGGACTGATCCGAATCAGCGATCTGGCACCCGTTGCATCCACGCTGACTATCGGTGGGCCACCGGAAATGCGCCAGCGGCGCAATGGACTGCCCGGGCTGCAGGACGTTTACGGTCTGAGCTTTCATCGCTTCCGAGCGCTCGATGCCGGCGGACCAGTGACCATTGCAGCACTGACCAATGGTGATATCGATGTCGCACGGATGTTCACCACGCAGGGCGTGATCGCCGCCCGCGGCTGGGTGATTCTTGACGACGACAAGCAGCTGACGCCAGCCCAGAATGTCGTGCCGCTGTTGCGGCGCGATGCCGCCAGCGACGGGGTCAGCGAGGTACTCAATGCGGTTTCGTCCCAGTTGACAACGGAAATCCTGCAGCAGCTTAATGAAGCCGTCAGCATTGAACGCAAGGATCCGGCGGCTGTCGCGCGGCAGTGGCTGGCGGAGTCCGGCTTGCTGGATTGATTAGAAACGCAGGCGCAGATTCACCAGCGGACCGCTGCTTTGGATCTCGATGTTCGAGCGGTTTTCAGTATTGTGGTACTCGGACTCGAACCAGCCAGCCAGCAGCTCGAGTTGTGGGTGCGGCCGGATCAACAGGCCGCCGCCCCAGGACGTCTCTCTGCCCGTATCCCCGCCAACATAGAAGTGGGCCCCGCCACGTACCATCAGTGCGAAATGGTCATTCAGTGGCAGCAGCAATTCGATGCCACCGCCAGGTCCGTAGCTGGTGCCCTTGTAACGGTAGCTGTTGTCCAGTGCGTCGGTGAGTTCAAGGTCGAGACGAGTGCGCCGCAGGCCTGCATGGAGGCGTAACCCCACCACGTCATGATCAACCACGTTGAACTCAGCACTGAGCGCCACGCTGTCGATATCAAACTCTGCGCCAAGTTGATCTGTGACTGCGATCGTCAGATCGCCAAGCTCGATATCGCCATCGTCATAGAAGTCACCGGCATTGCTGGTGTCGCCGCTGTTGCGGGCGGCATCAAGCCGCAGCGCGATCTTCGGGCTGAATTCACGTACCAGGGTGCCACCGGCGGTCAGCGCACCGGTGTCGCGGATTGACACCGAGCTGGCACAGCCATAGAGCAGCAGACAACTGCCGACGACCAGGCACAGGGCCGGCCATCGATAGGACATTGGCACTGGCATAAGGCTAAACCTGACGACGTTGGCGTAGGGCTTCGAACAATAACACGCCAGTGGCCACCGAAACGTTCAAACTGCCAACCAGGCCAGCCATCGGGATCGAGACCAGAGCGTCACAGTGCTTGCGGGTCAGCTGACGCAGACCCTGGGCCTCACCGCCAACCACCAGCGCGGTCGGTCCGCAAAAGTCCGCAGCGGTGTAATCCATATCGGCTTCCCCGGCGGCGCCGAGGATCTGCACCTGCTGCGCCTGCAGCCATGCCAACCGGCGGGCCAGATTGGCCACTTCGACAATGAACAGACTCTCGGACGCACCACAGGCGGTTTTGCGCGCAGCCCCGGACAGCGGCGCAGTGCGACTGCGAGGCAGCAGCACCACATCCACACCGGCGGCATCGGCACTGCGCAGACAGGCGCCCAGGTTGCGCGGATCCAGCACGCCATCAAGCACCAGCAGCAGCGGCGCAGGGCCCAGCGTGGGCCAGCGCAGCTCCAATTCGGCCTCGGATGCCGGTGGCTGTGGCGTGCAGTGGACCAGCACGCCCTGATGCACGGCGTCTTCGGGCGCCAGACGATCGATGCCGGCTCGATCCATCAGCTTGACCGGCACATCGGCAGCGCCGGCCAGTTCCGCCAGCCGCGCCAGGCGCCGGTTGCCGGGCTCATCAAGCAACCACATTTGTTGCAGGCGACCCGGATCGCGCTGCAGCAGACCGTCCACCGCATGCACGCCATAGACCAGCGTCGGCTCATCGCCCAGCAGGCGGCCTACACCACGCCGGCCGGCCTTGGATTGACGGGCAGGTGGGCCACCACGTCCGCTGCGCACATGGCTTTTGCCTTGTTTCGGGGGCCTGCGTTGACCGGCCATGACGGCTCCTCGCTGCGAGCGCTCAGGCGGACACTGAGTCAGCCACTAAATCAGCCACTATGATTGTGCCTTGCGCCGCCGCCCACGGCGCCGGGACTTCGGGCTTTGACCATCGCTTTGCCCTTCCGCCAGCAACAGGTCCACTTTGCGGCTCTCCAGATCAACGGCCGCCAGCACCACATGAATCCGGTCGCCCAGGCGGAAACCGAGTCCGGTGCGGTCACCGACCAGGGTCATGGTGGCCGGCTCAAAGCGATAAAAATCATTGCCCAGATTCGAGATGTGCACCAGCCCGCTGACGAAGATATCGTCCAGCTCGGCAAACAGGCCAAAGTCGGTCACGCCGGTAACCCGCGCCGCAAATTCTTCACCAACAAAGCGTGTGGCGTACTCACACTTCAGCCAGTCAGCCACGGCACGGCTCAACTCTTCGGCGCGCCGCTCGGTATAGGAGATGTGTCCACCGACTTCAGCCAGCCGCCGCGTTTCAGCCTCTGCGTTGTCCGGCATTGGACGCTTCTTGATAACGTCCTTGATGGCCCGATGGACCAACAGGTCGGCATAGCGCCGGATCGGCGAGGTGAAGTGCATGTATTTGGGCAGCGCCAGACCATAGTGACCGATATTGCGCGGGTCATAAGCCGCCTGCGCCAGCGAGCGCAGCACCAGCATCTGATACAGCCAAGCGTCGTCCCGCTCGGCAAGCTGCGCCATGATCTGCTGCAGCTCTTTCGGTGTTGGCTGTTCCTGACCCAGCCGAATGCCCACATGAGCCAGCGCTTGGCGCAGGTTCTCCATTTTCTCGCCAACCGGGCCTTCGTGAACGCGATACAGGCTTTGCCGGCCGTGCTTTTCCAGATAGCGTGCCGCACAGACGTTAGCCGAGATCATCGCCTCTTCGATCATCATGTGCGCATCGTTGCGCTCAACCGGCACAATCTGTTCCACCAGACCGTTTTCCATGACCAGGCGCAGCTCGCGGGTGTCAAAGTCCAGCGCACCGCGTGCTTCGCGTTCATCGCGCAGAACCTCATACACCTGATGCAGGGCCTGCAGTGAACGGTGGACGTCCTTGCTGAGCTCCGGGCCATCACCGTCGACGAAGTCGGCCACTTCATCGTAGGTCAGCCGGTGCTTGGAGTGCAGCACGCCTTCGTAGAAATCGAATTTTGAGATGCGTCCCCGCGCCGAGATGCGCATGTCGCAGACCATGCACAGCCGATCCACTTCCGGCTTAAGCGAGCAAAGCTCATTCGACAGCGCCTCGGGCAGCATCGGCACAACGCGATCTGGCAGGTACACCGAGTTGCCGCGATCGGCGCCATCGACATCCAGCGGCGAGCCTGGCTTGACGTAATGGGCCACATCGGCAATGGCCACCACCAGACGCCAACCACCCAGGCGCCGCTTCTCGCAATACACGGCATCATCGAAGTCGCGTGCATCGGCGCCATCAATGGTCACCAGCGGCAGCTTGCGCAGATCGGTGCGACCTTTGGTTTCGCTGGCTTCAACGGACGTGGGCAGCGCATCAATCTGGCCATCAACTTCGGGCGACCAGCCCACCGGCACCTTGTAGGCCTGCAGGAGCGTGCTGGACGCCACGTGCAGATCATCACGGGCAGACACCTGCTCCACGATCTCACCGGTCAAGCCGAAGGCCTCGGCACCGGTGACGCGCACGGCCAGCGTATCACCATCACGAAAGCCGCCTTTGCGCTTTTTCAGGTAGACGCGGCCGCGATATGACGGGCTTTCCGAGATCAGATACCAGCCCTTGGGATCGGCAACAAGGCGGCCAATGATGGGTTCATCGGCGTGCTCGACCACATCGGTCACAAACGCCTGACCGGCAATCAGCCGCGCCGTCACCCGATCACCGGCGCGCAGCTGACTGCGTCCAGGCTGGCGTACCGGGTAGCGCTTGCCCTGGTCCGTTTCCAGTTCCATACCGCGCTGGCCGCTGCCGGTTGCAACCAGCAGGCCCTGCAGCGCACCACCGCCCTCAACGCTGTGGTAGGCGCCGTCCTCGTCGAGGTAGAGCCGGCCACTGCGGGACATGTCGCGCAGCAAACGGCGCATGTCATCGGCCTGATCGCCGCGCCGAACGTTCAATTTATCACGCAGGGCGGGCCAGCCCAGTGGCCGGCCAGCCTCCCGCAGGGCTTCCAGAACCCGCCGTTCCGCCTTGGACGGCGCTGGGCCAGATGTGGGTTCTCTAACGACTTGCTTCGGGCGACGGGCCATAGGCCTCCTGGGGGTTTGGGAATTGACAACGTCCGAGGGGCGTTTTACAGTGCGCGCCGCTGTCTCGGGCCGAGGTGGTGAAATTGGTAGACACGCTAGCTTCAGGTGCTAGTGGGGGCAACCCCGTGGAGGTTCAAGTCCTCTCCTCGGCACCAATCCTGTCGGATTGGCCGCTCTGATCAAACGCTCTTGCTTGAGCTTTCCTGCTCAAGCTTTCCTGCTC
>SKXG01000105.1 GCA_007128525.1 Pseudomonadales bacterium
GTTGTGCCGGACATTTCAACGGCATGGCGCGCTGCGGCGCTACATCCGGACGTCACATCCAGGGCGCAACATCCAGGGCGCGGCAGGATGATGGCGGCCCCGGATGCAGCCCGGCTCGGGCTTGCAATTTGGGTGTTGGCTACTATGATGCCGGGCATGAACAAGGTATCTGAAAGCCAGAGCATTGCGCGGTTTGCAGCCGGTGGTCTGCACCGCGGGACTAGCAGGGGCGCGCTGCCCCTGGCGTAATGCTGTGCCTTGTTCCGCTGCCGTCTGACGGCAGCAGCAACCAGCCAGAATAACGATCAGTGGGCGGCCCGCATCCGGTCGCCTGCGTCCAGACCCCGCGAGGCGACCAGCCGGCGGGGTTTTTTTATGGCAGCAGACGACACATTCAGACAGATGCGCGGAGAGCAGGACGATGGCAGCGAATCCGAATTTTGAACACAGCGGCGAGCAGGATGCCAAGGATGATCTTTATCTGATCCGGCACAGCCTGGCCCATGTGCTGGCGCAAGCCGTACTGGAGATGCGCCCCGGCACCACGCTGGGTTTCGGGCCGCCGATCAAGGACGGCTTTTACTATGACTTCATGCTCAGTTCGCCCCTCACCGATGAGGACTTTCCGGAGCTTGAGCGGCGCATGAAAAAGATCCTGAAGAAGGGGCAGCGCTTCTATCGCGAGGATCTGCCCAAGGAAGAGGCGCTGGCGCGGCTTGATGAGATGAATGAGCCGTACAAGCGCGAGTACGCCGAAGAGCTGTTTCGCAAGCATGGTCTGGCGTCGCTGAGCTTCTACCGCAATGGGCCCTTTCTGGATATGTGCGAAGGCCCCCATGTGGACACCACCAAGGATATCCCGCGGGATGCGTTCAAGATCCGCAGCGTGGCTGGCGCCTATTGGCGTGGTGACTCCCGCAATCCCATGCTGACCCGGATTTATGTCTGGGCCTTTCGTACCAAGGAAGAACTGGATGAACATGTTCAGGCCTACTACGAGGCGCTGGAGCGGGATCACAAGAAGCTGGGCCGGGAACTGGGCATCTACCATATCGACAACGACATTGGTAAGGGGCTGCCACTGTGGCTGCCGCATGGCACCGTTATACGAGATGAGCTGGAGAACTTCGCCAAGGAGCTGGAGTTCAAGGCCGGCTATCAGCGGGTAGCAACGCCGCACTTGGCCAAGGTCGGTCTGTACCACCAGAGTGGTCACCTGCCTTATTACGCCGAGCATATGTACCCGGTTATGGAGGTACGCGAGCGCGTCGCTCAGGAGGATGGTACGGCGGCTGACGTCAAGGAAGCCTATGTGCTCCGGCCGATGAACTGCCCGCATCATCACAAAGTCTTTGATGCCCAGCCGCGCAGTTATCGAGACCTGCCGTTGCGCCTGGCCGAGTACGGCCAGGTTTATCGCTGGGAGGACTCCGGTGCCGTGGGCGGTTTGGTCCGGGTGCGTGGCATGTGCATGAATGATGCACACATCTACTGCACCGAGGCGCAGATCAAGGATGAGTTCAAGGCGGTCATGGCGATGTACCAGCAGGTATACCGGGTGCTGGGACTCGACAAGTACTTCGTGCGCCTGTCCCGCAGGGACCCGGAAGATCCGAAAGGCCGGGACAAGTATGTGGACAATCCCAAGGCCTGGGAATATTCCGAGCGTGTGCTTGAGGAGGTTTTGCAGGAACTCGACATTCCGTACGTGGACGGTGTCGGAGAGGCGGCCTTTTACGGGCCCAAGATCGACATTCAGTTTCCAACGGTCACCGGCCGCGACGAAACCCTGAGTACGGTGCAGCTGGACTTTTCAGTGCCGGAACGTCTTGGCCTCGTTTATACGGGTCGGGACGGTCAGGAGCACATGCCGTATTGCATCCATCGGGCGCCGCTGAGCACCCATGAACGCATGGTGGCCTTTCTGCTGGAGCACTTCGGTGGTGCCTTCCCGACCTGGCTGGCGCCGATACAGGTTCAGGTTCTGACGGTGTCAGAACAGTTCGATGATTATGGTCGGCAGATTGTCGATCGGCTCCGCGGTCACATGGTGCGGGCCGAACTGGCCGCTTCGAACGAAACCGTTCCGAAGAAGATCCGGGAAGGCACGACGCGCAAGATTCCGAACCTGCTGATCGTCGGTGAGAAGGAGCGGGCAGACGGTACCGTGACGTTGCGCCGCTATGGTCAGCGGGAGCAGCACACGATGCCGCTTGAGGCGTTCGAACGGGTGCTGCTCAGCGCTATCCGGGAACGTGCGCTGCAGATTGACCTGACTCAAGCCGGCTGAACCCAGGCCGGCTGAGGTGCTGTGCGCCTCAGCCGTTCAGGTCGATCTGGGCGACTGAGGCGTCGCTTTCCACGGCGCCATCGGTCGCGTTGTCGGCCACCTGCTGGCGCAACTTGAGAAAGTCGAGCAGGATCATCGCGGATTCGCGGATCATGGCATCTTCCTTCAATGCCTCAGCATTGCGTGCCGGCTGTGCTTCCTCTTCAACCCGCTCATCATTTAATTCGTCCATGGACGCCAGGGGCTCTTCGCCACGGGCCTTGCGTCTGTCGTTTTCAAGCTTTAAACGCCAGGCATCATCGGCAACTTTCTCTGCCCGCCGTTCTGACTCATTCAGCGACACATGCGTGCGCTTGCGATCTTCCCGCATCCGCTCTGCCAGGGCCTGGTAGTAGCGGAACTCCGGATCATCGGATGCGCGGCTAGTGTGGCGATCCCTGAGGTCATCAAGGAACGGCTTGAACTGCTCAGAGCGCTGATACACCACCGGCTGAATCACATCCCAGGGCAGCGCGTCCGGATAGGCACTTTCGCCAATGCGTTCAACGTCGAAGACCTCCGGGAACTCGATGTCCGGGATCACGCCCTGGTGCTGTGTGCTCTGACCGGAAACCCGGTAGAACTTGGCCTGCGTCAGCTTCAGCTGTCCGCGGTTCAGCGGCACCAGCGATTGTACGGTGCCTTTGCCGAAGGTCTGACTGCCGACCACGATGCCGCGGCCATAGTCCTGAATGGCCCCGGCAAAAATCTCGGAGGCCGATGCCGACAGGCGGTTCACCATGACCGACAAGGGGCCATCCCAGGCCACATCGCCATTGGTGTCGGCATAGACGTTCGGCCGGCGATTGGCAGTTTTCACCTGTACGGTGGGGCCGGATTCAATAAACAGGCCGACCAGCGAATCCGCTTCCTGCAGTGAACCGCCACCATTGTTGCGCAGGTCAACCACCAGGGCTTCCATACCCTCAGCCTTCATTTCCTCGATCAGCTTGCGAACGTCGCGTGTCGTGCTTTTGAAGTTCGGGTCGCCCTGCTGCATGGCGGCGAAGTCCGCATAGAAAGTGGGAATCTGGATCACGCCGACTTTACGCGTTGTGCCCTCGTGCTCGAGTTCGAGCAGCTGGCTCTGCGCGGACTGTTCTTCAAGTTGTACGGCTTCCCGCGTGATGCTGATCACGCGGCTCTCCGAATCACTGCCGGACGGCAGGATTTCCAGCCGGACGGTGGAGTTCTTCGGCCCGCGAATCAGCTCGACAACATCGTCCAGGCGCCAGCCGACTACGTCGATGAGCCTGCCGCTCTCACCCTGGCCGACACTGATGATTCGGTCCGCTGGCTGCAGCTGACCCGCCTTGTCGGCCGGTCCTGCGGGCACCAGGCGAACCACTTCGGTGTATTCATCGGAACTGCGCAGCACCGCGCCAATGCCTTCCAGCGACAGCGACATGCTCATGTTGAAATTTTCGGAGCTGCGCGGAGACAGGTACTGCGTATGCGGATCGTAGGTGGACGCAAATGCGTTGACGTAAGTCTGAAAGGCGTCTTCGCTGTTCGCCTGCGCAGCCTGTCTCAGCCGGTTGCTGTAACGGCGCTGCAACAGGTCCTGAATCTCTTCAAGGTCACGGTCATTGAGGCGCATGCCGATGATGGAAGCCTTCAGGCGTTCACGCCACAGCTTGTCCAGCTCCTCGGCTGAGTCGGCCCAGGGTGCTTCGCTTCGGTCCAGCTTCAGCTGCGCGTCGCTGTCCAGCGCGAGCTGGTCCAGGCCGGCATCGATCAGACCGATCATGTGTTCCAGCCGCTCCATGCGACGCTGCTGATAGCGGTTGTAGATGTTGAATGCGGGCTCGAGATCGCCGCGCTTGAGCGCGTCATCCAGGCGATACCGATAGGTTTCCAGGGTGTCGACGTCGGACTGCGTAAAGTACAGCCGGTTTTCATCGAGCGTCTCCAGATACTTGTCGAAGATCTCACTGGACACCGAATCGTCCAGTGATTTGGACACGAAGTGATTGCGGCGCAGTTGCTCGACAATGGTAAGGCTGGTGCGGGGATGGACGTCGAGCGGCTTTAAGGGCTCGAAGGTCGGCATCTCGCCGTTCGGGAAGCGTGCGCCGGCAGGCTCGTCCTGCTGTGTGGTCACGGCGGTGCCAGCCGTGCTCAGGCTGGCACCCAGCAGCAGGCCTAAGGCCAGCAGAGCTGCGGGAAGCAACCAGAGCATGCCGCGGGTCAGTGGGCCGGACTTTCGGTTGGCGGTCATCACCGTTGATTGCTCCATTGCTCAACTACCTGCTTCTGTATTTGTGCATTGACAAAATACCCTGCCGGGGGTCAAGGCTCAAATCTATCTGGATTCTTCAGTGTGACTTACGTACCGTTGCCAGGTTCCGCATTACACACAGAGGACGGAAAAATGGGAATGAGCTTTGGCCCGCCGGTGGCGGGTATCAGACAGGCGGTGGGGGGCCTGGTACTGGGCGCGGCGGCGCTGATGCTGCTGGTGGGCTGTGCGGATGATGATGTGTCCGACGTTCCGGATGAGCCGGCATCGGATGAGCTCGACGGGCCAGTCGCCAAGGCCAGCTATGGCATCGGCTATAACGTCATCAGCAATATACTGGATCAGTTCGGGGATGAGGTCGACGAAGCGGCCTTCATTGAAGGGGTTCGTGATGGTATGGCCGGGCGCGAATTACGCATTGATGAGGCGGAGTTCATGGCCGGTATTCAGGCGCTGTCGGAAGCCAGCGCAGCATCCCGTACGGCTCGTGCAGACGACAACCGGATGGCTGGTGAGGCCTTTATGGCCGAGAACGCTGAGCGCGACGGCGTACAGACCACAGAATCCGGCCTCCAATATGAAGTGATGACTGAAGGTGATGGTCCGCAGCCGGCGGCCTCCGATGAGGTCATTGTCCACTATGAAGGCCGGCTACTGTCCGGCACCGTGTTTGACAGTTCGCTTGAGCGTGGTGAACCCGTCAGCTTTCCCCTGGAAGGCCTGATACCGGGCTGGGTGGAAGCACTGCAGCTTATGCCCGTGGGCAGCTCCTGGCGGATCTGGGTACCACCGCAGCTTGCCTACGGTGAGCAGGGCGCCGGTAACACCATCGGCCCGAATGAAACCCTGGTTTTCGATGTTGAGCTGATCGGCATCGCTGATGATGGGGCCGAGGGCGAGGATGCGGCCGACGAGTAGCCGGCGGCCGCTGCAACTGCAGCGCTGGGTGCTTCGCCTGGCGCTGTTGCTGCTGCTCACACTGGCAGCGCTGGTTTACTGGCTGGACGTGGAAATCAGCCAGCTACTGCGTCTGCTCGGCATCAGCCTGCTGTTCGTTGGATTGGCTGCCGGGCTGGGCCTGATCGGGGCAGTGATCCTGCGCCTGATCAAGAAACTGCGCGACTGACGGCTCAAGGGGGTGCAGCCAGCGCCCGCGTCTTGGCCAACCGCCTTCGTCCAGACCATACAACACCTTAAGAACTCTGCCTTGCAGCAGGCTGGCTGCTACCAGGCCCAGGCTGCGTGAGTCTTCACTGCGATGGCGGTTGTCTCCGAGCATCAGAAAGTGGCCGTCCGGGATCTGCATTTCGCGCAGTACCGGTGCAGGTTGGCCGCTGTGCAGCTGAATCCAGTGTTGCTGTCCACCCCAGCACTCGCGGTAGAGGTCCGGCATCGCGACA
>SKXG01000391.1 GCA_007128525.1 Pseudomonadales bacterium
ACATGATCTTTCTGTTTCTGTTCGGCTTTACCCTGGAGCGTTTGCTCGGCCGCATTGCGTACCTGCTGATCTATCTGGCCTCCGGGCTACTGGCGTTCGTTCCCGACCTGCTGCTGCCCGCAGACTGGACACCCACGATCGGCGCCTCTGGAGCCGTGTCTGGCCTGATGGGAGCCTATGTTGTGGTCTATGGCCTGCAGCGCATCCGCTTTTTCTATGCCATCTTCTTTTATTTTGGCGAGTTGCGTGCGCCGGCGTTGACCATACTGCCGCTGTGGCTGGGCAAAGAGCTGTGGGAATGGGCGTTCGTCGACAGCAATGTTGCGTACTGGGCACACGTTGGCGGTCTGCTGGGCGGTGCCTTGCTCGCTGCGCTCTGGCAGCACGGCTTGCGCAGACCCATGAACGTCGAACCCGCTGAGGACGACAAGGCAGCACAAGCCGCGGCAGGCCCGTCATCTATGCAGCGACTGGATCAGATGATCGATCGCTTCCAGTTCGATCAGGCCCTGACGCTGGCCAGCAGGTTGGTAACCCAGCGGCCACGTGACCCGCATCTGTGGCGCAAGTACCTGGGCCTGCTGTCTTCACGCCCGGACCACCCAGAATACCATCGCGCCGTTCTGAAGGTGCTCAGGCGGGTACAGGACAAAACGCTGACATCGGTCGAGCGTGACCTGGTGATTGAAACCTGCCTGCAATATCTGCAGGCCGATCACCCCAAGCCTGCGCTGGCAGACCGCAAGCTGCGCCTGTTGCTGACCCGCCAGTTGAGCCTTGAGGGCGCCCTCGAGCCTGCGATGACGCTAATGCAGGATTTACTGCGGGAGAATGCTGCTGACCCGGCGCTGCCCAGAGTGCTGAGCGCATTGATCAGCGCCTTGGAACAAGCCGGCAACACAGACAACGCACTGCATCTGCGTCAGGTTCACCGCCAGATTCTGGGCACTGCTCGCTAAATCGATCAAACCACGCCGCGCTGAAGGACAAAGCGCTCCAGTTGTACAGCGCGCTGTTCATCCTGAAATGACTCTCTGAAGATGCGCGCTGCCAGGCGATAGGCATTGCCCAGATCAATGTAATCCGGTGCACGCTTGTGCAGATTGACCAGCAGCGCCAATGCCTCTTTGTCCTGACCTGCCGCCCATGCCGCCTCTGCCAGCCGATGACTGAGCTGTGCATCTGCCGGCACGAACTGACGCACCAGCTTTCTGCCCCGCCTCCAGACGTCCATGGCTGCAGGCAGCGCATCATGCCGTGCCAAAAGTCGCAGATACGCGTTCAGTGGTTTCTCGGCACCCGCCACTTCACCACTTTGCTGCATCAACTGCAGGTAGCGTTCGTGAAAACCAGTGTCTGCCTCAAACTCGTGTGCCAGGCGGTCAAACCGACGCAGCGCATCAGCCTGACGACCTTCCCGAACCAGCACGGCAGCCTCGGCAAAGAGCCGTCGCCGCCGATTCTCAGGCGTGTCATCAACCCGCGCCATCCCATCGGCATCCGCGACGAAACCCAGGGCGCGCTGATTCTCATAGATCACATAACCCAGCATGACAAACTCCACGATGGTGAAGTACGCCATAGACGCTGCCAGGGCGCCAAAGGCCCAGCGGCTCTCCAGCTGCACACCCAATGCATCAAGGAGGTTGAAGGGGCCTACCGAAATCAGACCAGACAGAAACACCACAAGCAGATAGGGCCACCCGATATTGCCGATCAGCCAGATCAGCTTGCCCGGGTTCAGCGCAGACCAGACCCGCTTCTCAATCACCAGGAATACGATAATGGCTGGCAGCACGAGCGTGACCAACAGCCCCACCACCATCCCAATCACCGGACCGACCAGTTCAAAGCTGACCAGCTGCACGAAGCCGAGCAGCAACAACATGCCGATGTAGCGCAGGAACAAATGCTCATCATCACCGGACAAGGCATCCGCGAGCGGCGCCGCCCTGGTTTCTCCCAGCATGGTACGTTCCAGCGCCACAAAGCCGTAGCGAATTGTCAGCGCATACAGCCCCAACCACACCGGCAGCGCCAGCAGACTGAAACCAAGAATGCCAACCAGCCCGCCCACCACGGCCATCAGAATCAAACCGGAGACACTGAGCGGATACAGGAAGAATCGCGAAGCCTGCGTCCAGAACGGTTCGGCACGATTGGCAGCACCGAGAAACTGCAGGCGATTGCCGCACAGCGCACAACGTGGATCCGCGTTGCGACTGCCGTCATCAATCGGTATCACGCAATCACTGCAATAGTGCCTGGGACACTCGTCACAGTACCAGGTGGAAGGATTGTCCTGATGGTAATGACAGTGGTCGGCGTCGGCAGGCATGAGCCGCACTCCGCAGGCAGTTGCGATCGAGTCATGCTAGCAGCAAGGCTGCGCGAAACACGTGATGCATTCCGCGCTGCGAATAACGCCCCACTTGGCTAAACACACCCACCAAAACTGGACACGCAGTCGCCTGGCTGGCCTCGAAACAACCCCGGCAGCAGGCCCTGCCACGGGCCACTTGCCCGCCTTAATCCAGCACGAGATCGAGAAACATCATCAGGATGAAACCGCCGATGAAACCGATGTTGGCGTGCCGGTCAAATCCGCGACCATGCGTCTCCGGCACGATCTCATCAATGATCACGAACAGCATAGCCCCTGCTGCAAAGCCAAGCGCCCAGGGCATCAGGGCACTGCCGCCCAGACCAACGAACACAGCCCCGAGAATGCCACCGGTGGACATGACCAGCCCGGTCAGCGCGACCACGCCAATGGCCTGGAGTCGGGAGTAACCCACCATGAGCAGAGCTGCGCCAACGATCAGCCCTTCCGGCAGATTCTGCAGGCTGATACCTGCTGTAATGGCCAGGCCATTGGCCACATTGTCGCCAGCGAAGCCGATGCCGACCGACAGGCCTTCCGGCAGATTGTGTATCGCGATGGCAATCACGAACAGCCAGACCCGATGTATCCGCTCTGGCGTTGCCGTCGACCCCTCCGGCCCGGCGATGAAGTGCTCATGCGGCAGATACCGGTCGGCAAGAAAAAAGATCGAGGCGCCAAGCGCCAGCGCAGCCCCGACCCAAAGCGGCGGTGCGATCGGGCTGGTACTCAGCGTTGCGGCAATCTCAAGGCCAGGTACAAGGAGCGAGAAGAAGGCGGCGGCCAGCATGACGCCAGCCCCGAAGCTCATCATCAGGGTCTCAGTCGCGCGCGATATCCGATTCATGAACATCAGCGGCACAGCGCCCAGACAGGTGGCCAGCCCGGCGACCAGCGCTGCGCCAATTGCCACATGCAGCGAGGGTACATCCTGCAGCCAGGTGAGCAGATCCGCCATCATTTCCTGTGTGCTCCTTAAAGCGGCCACCGAACACACCACCCCTGCTGGCAAGACGCCATTCGGGATGCCCTCAGGCATCAGGCAGGCTATGATCGGCATACAACGATAACAACCACTCTACCATTCACCCCAAGACAAACACGGACAACCCATGAGTACAGCCAATATTGATTCGGACCTGAACCACCTGGCCATGTCGGAAGACGCCCTGCCACTCCTGGCAGCGGTGAAGAAGCACATTGCCGAGAACGTCGAGCCCATGACCGAGGAGTTCTATCGCCTGGGAGAGGGGCGCGAGAATCGCTGGAGCCACACCCCCGAGCAGCTCAAGTTGCTGGAAGGCGCCAAGAACAAGGCCAAGGAAGCCGGCCTGTGGAACTTCTTCCTGCCCGACGCCGAAACCGGTGAGGGCCTGAAGAACCTCGACTATGCCTACATCGCGCAGGAACTGGGCAAGAACCCGCTGGCTTCGGAAACGCTGAACTGTTCTGCGCCGGACACCGGCAACATGGAAGTGCTTGAGCGCGTTGGAACGCCGGAGCAGAAGGAGCGGTGGCTCAAGCCCCTGCTCAATGGCGAGATCCGGTCCTGCTTCGGCATGACCGAACCCAACTTGGCGTCATCAGATGCCAAGAACATCGATACCCGGGCTGTGCTTGACGGCGATGAGTGGGTCATCAACGGCGAGAAGTACTACATTTCCGGCGCCGGCGACCCGCGTTGCAAGGTGATGATCTGCATGGTTCGCACCAGCCCGGATGCGCCGCCAAACCAACAGCAGTCACAGATCCTGGTGCCGATGGACACGCCCGGCCTGGAGATCGTCGGCCCGATGAAGGTTTTTGGCCAGGATCATGCCCCGCACGGCCATATGCACATTCGATTGAACAATGTGCGCGTTCCCCGAGAGAACATTCTGCTGGGTGAAGGCCGCGGCTTTGAGATTTCTCAATTGCGTCTCGGCCCCGGCCGCATTCATCACTGCATGCGATCCATCGGTCAGGCCGAGCGTGCACTCGACCTGATGGTCAAGCGCGCGAACTCCCGCGTAGCCTTCGGCAAGCCCATTATGCAACTGGGCAAGACCATTGAGCTCGTGTCACGGGCACGGATCGAGATCGAAGCCATGCGCCTGATGGTGTTCAAGGCCGCCAAGGCCATGGACGTGCTGGACCGCAAGGAAGCCAGGATCTGGGTCCACATGGTCAAGGCGATGGTGCCGGAACGGGTTTGCCAGATTATCGATCAGGCCATTCAGATCCACGGCGCTACCGGTGTTTCACAGTGGACGCCACTGGCCGATATGTATGCCAGCCAACGCACGCTGCGTCTTGCTGACGGCCCGGATGAGGTGCATCACCTGGTGGTTGGTCGCTGGGAGGCGAACAACCACTAACAGTGTCACTCTGCTGACATCGATCGCTGGCGCAGACGGCGCATGCCTGCCAACCAGCGATCGATGTCACCGGCCTTGCGCTTGACGTAGGTGTCCACTTCCGGATGCGGCAGGACATGAAAGCGCTCTTCCCGAATGGCATCCACCACAACCTGCGCCAGCACCTCAGGCTCAATGATGCCGTCGGTCTGCCCGTCGCCCAATCGCTTCGGTGCCATTGCCGTATTCACGCCCTGTGGGCACAGAACAGAAACTCGCACGCCGTCATCGCCGTGTGTGATGGCCAGAAACTCTGCCAGCTTGATGGCTGCCGCCTTGGTGACTGTGTAAGGCCCTGAGCCTATGGCTGCCAGCAAACCGGCCGCCGACGCGGTGTTGAGCAGATAGCCGCTGCCCCGCTCGATCATCGATGGCAATACGGCTCGAGCCGCGTACAGGTGTGCCATCACGTGCAGCTCCCACTGCGTCTGCCAAACGGCGTTATCCACCTCGGTCAGCAAGCCGGTGCCGCCGGCGCCGGCATTGGAGCAGAACAGGTCCACCGGGCCGAGCTGCGCCTCAGTGGCACGCACCAGCGCCTGTATCTGCGCTTCATCGGTGACATCACATGCCATGCCCAGGCAACCCAGGCTGGCAGCAGCTTTCTGCACCTCAGCCTGATCGCGATCTGCGAGCATGACGCCGGCAGCCCCTTCAGCCAGAAAGGCCGACGCCATGGCACGGCCTATGCCGCCCGCGCCACCGGTAATCACCACAACCTTGTCCTGCAGCTCCATAACCCCCTCCCCTGTGAAGGCACATTGGTGAGCGCCGGGACTTACAGTCAGGGCGCCATGTCATAGTCCTGCATAATCGCATTGAAGCGTCGCTCGACGCCAACCCGGGTCTCCGCATGCGGCACCAGATAGAAGCGTCCTGCCTGGATGCCGGCAAAAACGAATTCGGCGATCTCCTCAGGTGGCGTCGATCGTGCGACCACAGCCTGCATCTCTTCCCATCGCTTTCTGGCCTCCGGCGTCATCTCGGCCGGCGCATCGGAATTTCGTAGATGGTCAGGCCGGTTGCGCCCACCTTCATTGATGCGTGTATTGACCCAGCTCGGACACAGCACGGCCGCCTTAAGCGGCACACCCGTTCGTTCGAAATCCAGCGTCAGCTGTTCAGTCAGCGCCACTACCGCGTGCTTGGTCACCGAATAGGTC
>SKXG01000426.1 GCA_007128525.1 Pseudomonadales bacterium
ACTACATGCGTGGTCACCGTGATGATGTGGTGACAGCCGACTTTGTACCACCACACGCAGAGATCACAGCAGACTATGCGCCCGGCACCACCGAGGATGTAAAGATGCCGGATGGCACCACCCTGCGTCTGCGCAAACTCGACCAAAACTACGATCCGCATGACCGGGTTGCAGCAGCGAGCTATGTCCACCGCAAGCGAAATCAGGGTGAAATCGTTACTGGCCTGCTGTACCTCGATCCCGACGCCGATGACCTGCACGACACACTACAGGTAACGCAGACACCCCTAAACGCACTGACCGAACCAGATCTAAGCCCGGGCAGTGCGGCACTACACGACATCAATGCCAGGTTCCGCTAAGCCGAGCCCTTACAAACTTGCGCAGCACCCCTGCACCATGATGGATCTGATCAGTTGCACTTGGGGCGGCAGGCATCGAAGATGTCCCGCTCCAATGTTGATCGTCCACAGGTAGAGCGCGGCAATGACTAGAACACTGGCTGTCCTTTGCGCTCTGTTGCTGCAGGGCATGTCCGCTGCCTCCGCGTCTGAGCCGAGCGAACCCAGCTGGTCAGTCGTCGGTGATGTTCGTGGTGGTTACTTTGGCAGCCGCACTACCAATCGTGCTGGTGTACGCAGTGAGACCGACGAAGCCCGGGCACGGCTGCGCCTGGCATTGCGCGGTCAGCTTGACCCGCGCTGGTCTGTCCATGCCGGCATGGCCACGCGCTATGGCTCTGACCAGACACAAAGCAGCCTCTACCTGCGCGGCTATCCGCCAGAGCGTGGCGGCACCCGTCTTGGCGACACAACGCTGGACAGGCTGCAACTGGCCTACCAGTCGCCAGACGACAGCTGGCGGATTACGGTCGGCAGAATGCAGACACGTTCAGCCATGCCGGACCTGATGAACAAGTCGCTCGACCGCAAGAACAGCTCGAATATCAGCGTCAACTGGACCGATGGTCTGCACCTTGAGGTCGGACGCTTGAGCGCTTGGCAGACTCACCTGATCCTGCAGCACAACCACCGCAAAGGTTCCAGCTCCGTCACCCGGGCACCGCTCGACTTTAGCGCACGCCGCAGCAGAGTGTCGGCATTCATCAGCCTGGACAACCGCCATCCGGTTGGTCCGGTGGTACAACGCACCTTGGGAATCACCTGGCTGCCGCAAGCGCTCGCCCCGCAAGGTATCGACGATCCGGAGCGCCGAGACTATGTGATTCTGACGACCAAAGTGGCTGCAGCCTGGCCACTGGGACAACAGGGTCAGCGGCTGATCTGGGGCCTGGAAACCGGCTATGCCCCCATTCGTCCAGATGCCGAAGTCATGGCTACCGGTCGTACCGGCCGGGCCGGCGGTTTTGCCTGGCATACGTCGTTGACCCTGTTCGACCTGATGCCGGACCATAATCTCGGCATCATTTATGGTCAGACTGAAGCCGGCTGGCTGCTGTCGCCGGACTTTCGACCCAACGACAACACGGCTGAGATTCGCTATCAGCGACGATTCCCGGGTGCCTGGTCATTCGAGGCCCGGTACCGTTTCCGGGAAGAGCGTCGCATACCCTGGGACGTTGAACAGGGCCGGCGAGATGCCGATGTCTATGTCCGCCTGACCGGGCGGCTGTAACCGTGCCCGGCATTTCTATCACTGACGGGATACTGCACACTGGTGCCCATCTGATCTGAAATGACGCGATGCATGGGAGGTGACATGCGCAACCTTCAGGTACTGCTCGCCCGCTATCCGGATGGCCCGGTCACCACGGACTGCTATCAGTTTCGAGAAGCCGATGTTCCCGAGCCTGCAGACAGAGATGTTGTGGTGCGCCATATCTATCTGTCCTGTGACCCCTATATGCGCGGCCGCATGCGTCCGGGACCGAACGCCTTCAAGCTCGGAGAGCCGATTCCAGCCCGCGTGGTCGGCGAGGTCCTGCGGTCGCGGCATCCCGAATACCAGGAAGGCGACCTGGTCTGGGATTTTCTGACCTGGGCCGAGTACTCACTGGCCCCTGACGGCAAACAGCTGCGCAAAATTGATCCAGCACTGGGCCCGATCTCAAATGCGATTTCCGTTCTGGGCATGCCCGGACTGACAGCCTGGGTCGGGATGTACGACATCGCCGATGCGACTGCTGGCGAAACGGTCTTCGTATCCGCGGCCAGCGGCGCCGTCGGCCAACTGGCCGGGCAACTGGCGCGGGTACGTGGCTGTCGGGTGGTTGGCAGCGCCGGCAGCGCAGAGAAGGTCGATCACATCGTCAATACTCTGGGTTTTGATGCCGGCATCAACTACAAGACAGAAGATCTCGGTGCACGGCTGGACGCGCTGTGCCCGGACGGTATTGACGTTTACTTCGACAATGTCGGCGGTGCCACGCTGGATGCCGTCTTGAGCCGGATCAACCGCGGTGCGCGAATACCCGTCTGCGGGCAGATCTCACGCTACGATGATCCAGATGCCGCGCAGCCACGCAACCTCCACAGGCTGGAAGCGCAGCAGGCCACGCTGACACCATTCCATGTCGCCAACCACATGGACCGCTACGACACCGTGATTCCACAAATTGCCGAGCTGCTCCGCGATGGCCGGATCCGTTATTTCGAGGACATCGTTTATGGCATCGACAACGCACCTGAGGCCTTTATCCAGATGATGCGCGGCGACAACCTGGGCAAGCGCCTGGTACGCGTTGGTCCCGACCCGACCATTTAGCCCATAGAAAGCTGTCACGCCAACACCAGGAACCCGAATGGACCTGTCAGAAACTGCCCAACGTCGCGATACAGATCCGGAAGTTGTGTTCTCAACCCGGGGGCTGACCAAGGTCTACCAGATGGGCGAGGTGACCATTCAAGCTCTACGCGGGGTCGACCTCGACCTGTACGCTGGCGAACTTTCCGTCATGCTGGGTGCGTCCGGCTCAGGCAAGTCGACGCTGCTGAACATACTGGGTGGTCTGGACAGCGCAACCGACGGCAGCGTCCGCTATGGCGAGCAGGATCTGGTACAGGCCAGCGATCGCACACTGACCCAGTTCCGGCGTGATCATGTCGGTTTCGTGTTTCAGTTCTACAACCTGATTTCCAGCCTGACTGCGCTGGAGAACGTGGCCATCGTTACCGAGATCAGCCGCAATCCGATGCGCCCGGAAGATGCGCTGGCGCTGGTCGGGTTGCAGGACCGCATGGATCACTTTCCGTCTCAGCTCTCCGGCGGCGAACAACAGCGTGTTGCCATAGCCCGCGCCATAGCCAAGAAACCCGCCGTACTGCTGTGCGATGAGCCCACCGGTGCCCTCGACTCCAAAACTGGTATCCGCGTTCTGGAGGCCATCGCCACCATCAACCAGGAAATGGGGACAACCACTGCCGTGATTACGCACAACGAGGTCATCGGTGACATGGCTGATCGCGTCATTCGACTCAGTGATGGGCGAGTTGCCGACATACGCGTCAATAAACACAAAAAGAAAGCTGCCGAACTGCACTGGTAAAGCGTCAACATGCGCCAGCGGCTGATACAAAAAAGGAGCCTCCATCGGAAGTTGCAGCGCGACCTGACTACAATGAAAGGTCAGGTCGCCGCCATAGGCCTGGTGGTTGGCGCCGGTGTCATGATGCTGATCGTGTCGCTGACGTCACTCGATGCGGTGCAGCTCTCACAGGAACGCTTCTACAGCAGCCATCAGTTTGCCGACATTTTCGCGGACTTGACGCGTGCACCAGACGGGCTGACAGAACGGGTTGGCCAGATACCGGGTGTCAACCTGGTTGAGTCCCGCATTCGGGCTCCGCTGCGGCTGGAAGTGCCGGGCTTCGACGATCCGGTGCGTGGACTGATACTGTCAGTGCCTGAAGGCCGCCAACCTTACCTGAACCAGTTGCACCTGCGTGAAGGCAGCCTGCCCACGCCCGGTCGCGCCGATCAGGTGCTGATCAGCGAACCCTTTGCCGAGGCGCACGGACTGCGACCCGGCGATTCGATTCGCGCCATCATCAATGGCCGGGCGCAGCAACTGAGCATATCCGGTGTTGCCCTGTCACCTGAGTTCGTCTACCAGACCGGACCGGCTGATCTGCTGCCAGACTACGAACGCTTCGGCGTGTTCTGGATGAATCACCGCGCCCTGGCGAACGCCTTTGGTCTGGACGGCGCCTTCAACTCGCTGGTGCTGAGTCTGCAGTCCGGCGCCAGCGCCGACGCCGTCATTGAGGCGCTCGATGCCATGCTGGCACCTTATGGTGGCATTGGCGCCTACGACCGGGATGACCAAAGCTCCCACCGGTTTCTGAGCGAGGAGATTCAGCAGCTGCGCGTCATGGCAACCGTGCTGCCCACCATCTTCCTCGGCGTGGCCGCCTTCCTGCTCAACGTGCTGATGGGGCGCATCGTGCGGACGCAGCGTCAGCAGATCGCCGTATTAAAAGCCTTCGGTTACAGCAACACAGATCTGGCCTGGCACTTCGGCCTGCTCACCGGGCTCATTACCCTGATTGGCGCTGCGCTTGGTGTCGTGTTCGGCGCCTTGGCGGCTGAAGCGCTGGCCGGCATTTACGCCGAGTATTTCCGCTTCCCGGACATGGTATTCCGGCTGCAGCCACAGATTATTGCACTGGCCATACTGGTGTCCGGAGGAGCGGCGCTGCTCGGCACCTGGCGCGCTGTCCGCAGTGCGGTGATTCTGCCGCCGGCGCAGGCCATGCGCCCCCCGGCACCGGAAGTCTTTCACCATGGCCTGCTGGAACGCTCCTGGCTCGGCCGTCGCATGGATCAGTCGAGCCGGATCATTCTCCGCAACCTGAGCCGGCATCGTTACAAAGCCAGCCTGTCAGCCCTCGGTATTGGCCTGTCCGGCGCCCTGCTGCTGCTCGGCAACTATCAGTTCAATGCCATAGACGTGCTGCTCGACACGCAATACCGGAAGGTGCTGAAAATGGACCTGCACCTGAGCTTCTCCGATCCCACCTCCGAACGTGCCCTGGCTGAGCTGCGCGCCGAACCTGGGGTCTGGTATGCCGAGGGCTACCGTGCCGTGCCCGTCACCTTGCGCAACGGCCTGCGGAGCTACCGCACGGCCATCGAAGGCATGGACGCTGAGCCGCAGCTGCGCGCACTGATCGACAGCGAGCATGGCAATCTGCGGCTGCCGGAAGAGGGCCTGGTGCTGACCGACTTTCTGGCCAGTTACCTGGAGGTTGCCCCTGGCGATCAGCTCCAGGTGGATCTTATGGACGGCCGGCGCCGCAGTTTCGATGTTGCTCTCAGTGCCACTGTCAGTGAGCCGATTGGGGTTGGCGCCTATATGGACCGACGAGCCGTCAACCGGCTGATGCGGGAAGGTCCTGCGATCACCGGTGCCTGGCTGCTCATTGACCGAAGCCAGCAGGAGGCGTTGTTCGCGTCATTGTGGGAGAAACCTCGCGTCGCCAGCATTGGCATGATCAGCGAGGCGGAACGCAACTTTCGAACCTACATCGATGACACCATGCTGGTATTCATGATCATTTTGCTGCTGCTCGCTGGTTCCATCGCGTTTGCTGTGGTCTACAACAACGCGCGTATCGCATTCGCGGAACGATCCAGAGAGCTTGCCACCCTGCGCGTACTTGGCTTCACCCGCGCCGAAGTGGCCTGGATTCTGATCGGTGAGATTGCCGTGATCACGCTGGTGGCCATTCCAATCGGCTGGCTGTTCGGCACCGGTTTTGCGTTACTGTTGAACGAGGCCATGAGCATGGATCTGTTTCGGATTCCGTTCGTGCTAACGCCGGCAACATTTGCATTCTCGGCAGGCGGCGTGCTGCTGGCAACCGTCCTGTCCCTGTCACTGATCGCACGTCGATTGCACAGGCTGGATATGATCTCGGCACTCAAGACGGTTGAGTGACGGACTATGG
>SKXG01000362.1 GCA_007128525.1 Pseudomonadales bacterium
ACTTCGCCGGACAGATCCGCGATCCAACTGGCAATGTTCTGATCATTCTCGATCAGCAGTTCCCGCTCCGCCGTCTCGATATCAACCCGATAGACGTCGTGCAGCGCTGGATCACGATCATTGAGGCCGACCAGAATCTGGTTCGGTGTCTGCCGCGGCACGGCATAGATAAAGGCTCGCGCCCCATCCACCGGCGTCAGGTTTCTGGCCGCTGGTACGGCGCCGTCTTCCGGCGTCTCGCTGGGATCCACGGCCCAGACATGGAAGTTCTCATCGCCATCACGGTCCTGCACATAGAGCACATGGCTGCTGTCTTCCGCCCAGAAATAGCTGACAATCGGGCGCTCATCGGCGGTCAGCGGCCGTGCCTGGTCAAAGGCCTCGCCCGCTTCTTTGACCCAGATGTTTTGGATACCGTTGTGTGGCCGGATAAAGCTCATGTAGCGACCGTCCGGCGACAGGCGGGCGAAAGAGATGTCGGGATCGCCAAAGAAGATCTGCCGATCCAGTTGCGGCGGCAACTGATCCAGATAGGGCAGTGCTCGGTCAGGGTCCGCCAACGCCATGGGTGACGCCATCAGGAGCAGGCCCAGACCCGCGATGCGCCTCAGCATTATTATCCCCCGCATGTTTCTTCTCCCTCGCCTCTTCTTGACTCAGTTTTATTCCGGGCCGATACGGCCAATCTGCGACCATAGAACACGCTGACGCCGCCGTCGACGCGCTAACCCTTGACCTCTGCCCCTCTCAACCAACTGCCGGCAGCTGCAGCCGCGACCTATCTCGAAGCGGTGGTAGCTGCGAAAGGCTGCTTTAATCCTGGCGCCTCGTATTAAAGCACGCTTTAATACAGTGAACTCACACTAAAGCTTCCTTTAACATGAAGAGAACCACGGGCGCTTACGCAACCTCGACAACGCTGGGCGAATCGGTTCAGGCCTTCGTCCCGCATCCGCTGCCGCCTACCAACCCTGAGTTGGCTCCAGAGGCGTATGTCGACCTGAACCATCAGGCAGAGCTGGCGCTTGCCCGCCTGTCTGGGGTCTCTGGACTGGTGCCGTCGGTGGACTGGCTGCTGTACAGCGCCATCCGCAAAGAGGCTCTGCTGACCTCACAAATCGAAGGCATCCAGGCAACGTTAACCGACTTACTCGACGAGGAAGCGGGATTTGTCGTCAGCAACACGGACGATGTCGAGGAAGTCACCAACTATCTGCGCGCCTTCCGGCTGGTACAGGACAACTTGCGTGATCCCACTGGACTACCTATTAGCGTGCGCCTGCTGTGTGAGGCCCATCGTGTCCTGCTGGACGGGGTGCGCGGTGCCGGCAAACAGCCCGGGGAGCTGCGGCGTTCCCAGAACTGGATTGGAGGTACCCGCCCTGGCAACGCGGCTTTTGTACCGCCACCGGCCGAGCGGGTGGCAGATCTGCTGGCCGATCTGGAACGGTACATTCACGACGAGACTGGCTCGCTGCCACCGCTGGTCAGGATTGCTCTGGCACACGCACAGTTCGAAACCATCCATCCCTTTCTTGATGGCAATGGTCGCATCGGGCGCCTGCTGATCATCGCGCTTCTCGAACACTGGGGATTGCTGCCGGAACCGCTCCTGTACATCAGCGGCTACCTGAAGCAGCATCAGGCCGAGTACTACCGGCGCTTGTCGATCATCCGCACCGAAGGTGACTGGGAGTCCTGGGTCGCGTTCTTCCTGGAAGGCGTGGCGACGGCTGCCAATGATGCCGAACGCAGCATCATCGCCATCGCCAGCCTGATCGCGGCGGACCGGCGTCGCCTGCTCGAAGCACCCAAGGCCGGCCCCGCCAGCTACCGACTGTTCGAGTTGCTGCCCACCATGCCACGCTTCACCATCGAGCGGGTGCGGCAAAAACTAGAGACCACCTTTCCGACCGCCACGTCCGCCATCAAGGTACTGGAAGATCTGGGCATCGTGACGGAAATGACCGGCCAGAAGAAGAATCGCAGCTACAGCTACCGCGCCTACATCCAGCTGCTGTCGCGGTGACGACGCAGGAAGTCACATCTGTCTGCACCTCTTGTTGCAAGCACGGTATGATCGAGAAAAGCTCGAGATTGATAACGAGCAACACCGCGTCGGGGAGGGCTCGTTCTGGTTGGCCATAGCCATGGCACCATCAGCTCCCGCCTGACTGGCATTCACTGAATACAGGACCCTGTCATGCAAATTACCGGTGGTGAAGCCGTTTATCAGGCACTCGTCAAACTCGGTGTTTCCGCCGTCTTTGGCATTCCCAGCGTCCACAACCTGCCAATCTTCGACGCCATCAACCGTGGTGGCGCCATTGACGTTTACGTGCCGCGACACGAGCAGGCTGCCCTGCATGCGGCCGATGGCTATGCGCGTGCCTCAGGCAGACTGGGCGTGGTCATTGCCAGTACCGGCCCGGGCACCACCAATGCCATGACCGGCCTGTATGAGGCCGCGTTTGCATCCTCGCCGATCATGCTGATCACCGGGCAGGTGGAGAGTTTTGCCTACGGCAAGGGCCGCGGGGCCGGGCACGAGGCCGATCGTCAGCTGCCAATGTTGCGTACGGTGGCGCGACGGGTGGAGAGCCCCCGATATACACAGGACATTGCCGACGCGGTATTTCGAGTTGCGGCGGACGTCCAGAGCGGCAGACCACAGCCTGGCTGCGTAGAGATTCCGATTGACATCCAGTATGCGCACACCAGTGAAGCTGTTGGCGACCCGTTGCCAGTGAAGCCTGTCGCGCCGGATGCAGCACAGGTAGCGCGGGCGGCAGAGGCGCTCGCAGACAGCAGCCGGCGCGTGATCATTGCCGGCGGCGGCGTCAATACGTGCGATGCCGGCAGCGCCTTAACGCAGCTCGCCGAGCGCCTGAACGCGCCGGTGTTCACCAGCGTCAACGGCCGCGGGGCCATTCCCGATGACCATGCGCTGGCCATGGGCCCGTTGATCAATCGCCGCGATGTACGCGCGGCGATGGCAGACGCCGAACTGGTGATTGCCGTCGGCACGCGGTTTCAGGGTAACCCGGGCGCCTGGCCGGCATTGCCGGGTCGCCTGGTGCACATCGATGTCGATCCGTTCGTGCACAACCTGGTGTTTCCTGCTGATGTCAGCCTGATTGCTGATGCGCGGTTGTCGCTGAAGGCTTTGCTAGATGCTTCCAATGCCGGAGCCGGCGATGCTGCGTTTTTACAACGTCTGCGCGAAGCGACCGATGACAGCAGGCAACAAAGCAGACAACGCATCGGTGTCGACATGGAAGCCATCATGGACCACATCCGCGCCACCACGCCGCGGGATGCGCTGCTGGTTCGCGACATGACGACCCCGGCCTATGCCTGGGCCAATCAGATCCTGCCCATACTCGGCCCGAGAACAACCATGAACCCCACCTCCGGTGCTATCGGTCCAGCACTGCCGCTGGCCAATGGTGCTGCAATCGCCACCGGCAAAAAAACCGTGCTCATCCAGGGCGACGGCGGCTTTATGTTGCACATCGGCGAGTTGGCCGTTACCGCACAGTACCAGTTGCCGCTGGTGATCTGTGTCTTCACTGATGGGGGTTACGGCATCCTGCGCGGCATTCAGTCAGCCCGTTTTGACGGCCGGCAAATCGGCGTGGATCTGGCAACGCCAAACTTTGTCAAAGTGGCCAATGGCATGGGTATCGCGGCAGAGGCCGTGAAAGGCGTCGCAGCGTTCAAGGATGCGTTCACGCGGGCCATGGCGGCAGAGCACCCGGTGCTGCTGGACATTGACATGAGCACGCTGACCCCAATGAAGGGCGTGGGGCTGGTTAAACCCTTTACGCAGCCGGAATGACCCACAATCAGCACAAGTGTTGTGGCGCCAGCGGGTAGCCGGCACCCTGGGCATATACCCGCCATCCACTATCAGTTCTGTTTGATAGGGATCAATTTTTAGCTTCCATCGCTTGCCTATAGTCACCAACAGGTACCCGCACTGTCTGTTCTTCAAAGCAAGAACAGGAGGATGGACTTGGATGAAACGAACGGCGATTATTCTGACACTGACGCTCTATACACTCGTGGGCCCAGCAAACGTGCAGGCATCAGACACCGAGCGTCTGGTGCGGACGGCACAAAACGTGGACCTGGACCGCGCGCACGAGATTCATATGGACAGCTGTTTTAGCTGCCACGGCGCCGAAGGGTTGAGCACGACACCGGATACGCCGCGGCTGGCCGGGCAGCACTTTCAATACATCGCCAAGCAACTCGACGCCTTTAAGACGGGTCGCCGCGCAAGCACCGTTATGCAACCATGGGCCAAGGACTTGACTGAAGAAGAAATGCTCGCACTTGGCGTGTATTTCAACATCAAGCCATCACCGGCGCAGCGTGTGCGTGATACAGAACTGGCGGCGGTCGGGCGCTTTATTTACCACCGCGGCAACGAGTACTCCGGTGTTGCAAGCTGTTCCGCATGCCACGGCGAACGGGGCATGGGTTCTGATGAACTGCCACGACTCGCCAGCCAGGGTACACGGTATACAGAGACGCAGTTGAGACTGTTCAGTGATCGACCGAGGACCGCTGACAACGAAATCATGCACACCATCGCCTCAAAACTCACCGAACTCGAGATCAAGGCAGTCGCCGCATATATTAGCTCCATGGAATGAAGTTGGGCCAACTCCGGGCCCGGCCGCGGGCACTTGCAATACAGGTAGCCGCCATAGATCATCTGCGCTAACTGTTGTCTGACGTGTGAATCCCAAGTTGAAGCGCCCTGACCTGGACAAAATGCCGCCGCACGCGCAAGCGATTGGCATCGAGATCGTTGGCGTCGAAGGTCGCACGGTGACGGTTCGCGTACCCTATGCCGAGCATCTCATCGGCGATCCCGATACCGGGGTGATACATGGTGGCGTCATGACCACGACGCTGGACAACGCCTCTGGCTGGGCCATCCGCTGTCATGAGGACTGGACGCAAGACACAAGCATGGCGACGCTCGACTTGCGCATCGATTACATGCGTCCGGCCATTCCCAACGAGGATCTCGTGGTGCAGGCGGAGTGCTACAAGCTGACCCGCAATGTCGCCTTCGTCCGGGGTCTGGCCCATCAGGGCGACCCCGACAACCCGGTGGCCTCATCAACAGCCGCATTCATGCTCGGCACACCGTCAGGACCACGCTCATGAAGATCCTGCAGCAGCTGCGCGAGGAAGGTCGGGCCCAGGACATGACTGCGCTCATCGAGCACATCCCCTATGCCCGCTTCCTTGGCATCCGAGTGGACCGCAAGGGCAGCGAAGTGACGACCGTGCTGCCGTTCCGGGATTCGCTGATCGGCAATACCATGCTGCCGGCGATTCATGGCGGTGCTATAGGTGCGATGCTGGAAATCACCTCAGTCATCCAGCTGTTATTCGACAGCTCTTGTGAGCGACTGCCGAAAACCATCGACATCTCCATCGATTACCTGCGCTCCGGACGCCCACAGGATCTCTATGGCAGAGCTATCGTCACACGCCAGGGCCGGCGCGTGGCCAACGTCCGCGCTGAGCTGTGGCAAGAAGAAAAAGACAAGCCGGTCGCCGCCTGTCATGGACACTTCCTGCTGACGCCGGCCTAAGGGTCAGCTACGAAAGGGGGACGCACGAACGCGCCGAGCCAGGCTTAGCACCATTTGCCAAAAATCAGACATGAGAGTGCTCGGGATCCGGCTTAGTTGGCTGACTCATGCCTTGTTCTGCCACCAGCAGGACCGGGAGATGACTGGCCCGGCAGACGGCCTCTGCCGTGCTGCCCAGCAATAGTTCAACCATTGGGTTGCGGCCACGGCGCCCGATGATAATGAGATCGGCCTCCCAGTCTGCACCGGCCTGCACGATCACTTCGCTAGGACGGCCCTGGCCG
>SKXG01000032.1 GCA_007128525.1 Pseudomonadales bacterium
TTACGCACCACAGCGTCTCGACACCGCTCGGGAGACCCTGGCACGTGCGGAGGCGGCTCTGGCCGAGGCGCGCTATGAGACGGAAGGTCCGCGTCTGCTGGCCCGTCAGGCCCGCGAGCAGGCCAGCCATGCGCGTTACCTCAGCGACCGTATCCGCAACGCCCGGGGTCGTGGCGAACAGGAACAACTCCTGCTGAGCATGGAAGCGCCCATATTGGAAATCGCCGAAATGCTCAACGTCGACCCCGACCTGTCTGCCGGCACGGCCGCCACAGTCACCGATATTCTGAACGAGATCCGGCGCCTGCAGCGCGAACTGGAACGCGCCGAACTCAGCGTGCAGGAACGCGATGAACGCATCAGCTCGCTGCAGCGGATGCTGGGCGGGGCAACACAGGAACGCATTGCGCTCAGCTCCCTGCTCAGCGAGCAACAGCAGCGCCGGGAACGGCTGGAACACGCAGAAGGGCTTTTCCGGCACGACGAGGCTGAAGTTCTGCGCAGCGGCAACAGCCTGATCCTGCGCTTGATCGGCCTGAACTTCGCCACCGGCAGCGATCGCCTCGAGAGCGCGCATGAGTCCCTGCTGGAACGGGCCCTGGATGCCATCAGTCAGTTTCCACACGCGGTGATCACCGTCGAAGGGCACACCGACTCGGTCGGCAATGCGGCCGACAATCTGGCGCTGTCCGAGCGGCGTGCCCATGCCGTGCGCAACTGGCTGATCGAAGACGGCGGTTTCGATGAGGATCGAATTGGTGCCGCGGGCTATGGCGAGAATTTTCCGGTGGCGAGCAATGAAAGCGCCAGCGGCCGGGCCCGCAACCGCCGGATCGACCTGGTCATTTCCGGTATCGAATAAGGCGCGGCAGGGCTGGATCAGACAGTTGCCCGGCAACCGTCCTGCAGAATGCCGGACAACTGCTGCAGCAGTGCGAGCCGGGGCGAACTGCTGCGCCAGGCCAGGCCGATGTCCCGCCCCGGCACTTGCCCATCGAACGGAATATAACGCACGTTGGCTTGCGCTGAATGTATGGCCAGCTCCGGCATCAGCGTCACGCCGATATTGGCCGCTACCATCTGGCGCAGGGTTTCGATGCTGGTCGCCCTGAAGTTTGTATTTTCCACCGCATTGTTCGAGCGACACACCGACAGCGCCTGATCGCGCAGGCAGTGACCATCCTCCAGCAGCAGCACCTCTTCCTGATCCAGATCCTTGAGGGTTACATGGCGCTGACCCGCCTTCGGATGCTGGTCTGAGACCGCCAGATAGAAAGGCTCGAAGTACAGCCGGGTCTCATCGATGTTGTCTTCTTCCAACGGCAGCGCCGCTATCACCGCATCAAGTTCGCCACTCTTGAGCATGGCACTGATCACGGCCGTCTGCCCTTCGGTGAGCTGAATGCGCAGATTCGGGAAGTGTTCTCGAATGCACGGCAGAATCCGCGGCAGCAGATGCGGTGCCACCGTTGGAATAATGCCAAGCCGGAAGTTGCCACCCAACGGGTCGCGCGACTCCTCGGCCGTCTGCACCAACTGCTCGACTTCGCGCAGGATGACTCGGGCCCGGGCCACAATGGACTCGCCGATTGGCGTCAGGATGACCTGGCGGTTGGTGCGCTCGATCAGCGTCACACCCAGAAACTCTTCCAGCTTCTTGATCTGCGTGGACAAGGTCGGCTGGCTGACAAAACAGGCTTCCGCGGCACGGCCAAAGTGCAGGTGTTCGGCAACAGCGACCAGGTAGCGTAAATCTCTGAGATTCATGACAATGCTTGATTCCTGTACCTGTGCAGCGGCGGCTTGCCATAGTCTGGCCGTAGCCAGTGCCCGATTCCAATCACCGAGCCACCATGCCTCTGCCACTATCCATTATTTATCAGGACGACGATTTGCTGGTCATCAACAAGCCCAGTGGCATCGCTCTGTTTGCCGACCGCAGCGGTAGTGACGATCTCTGGTCGATCCTGCGCGATCAGATTCCAGGCACACTGTATCAGGTTCACCGGCTCGACAAAGGTACCAGCGGTGTACTGCTGCTCGCGCGCCGGCCGGAAGTACAGGCCCGCTTAAACCGCGCCTTCAACAAACGCGACGTGCGCAAATTCTACCTGGCCAGAGTGCTCGGCACGCCGGATATACGTGGCAGCGCACGCATTGATCTGGCGCTGCGCAAAGGTCGCAAAAGTCGCTTCCGCGTCGCCGGGCCGCGTGAGCAGATCCGTTTTCAGCAAAGCCGCTGGTCGCTACCCTCGCAGCATCAGGATCCGGAAGGCTTGCCCAGCCTGACGCGTGTTCGCGTTCTGCAGCCGGGTGAGCACGCACTACTGTTGCTGCAGCCGGAGACCGGCCGCAGCCATCAGCTCCGCGTGCATCTGAGTTGGATCGGCCATCCGATTCTGGGGGATCACCTGTACGGCCGTCCCAATGACCCGGCACAGCAGTTTACGCGACTGGCCCTGCACGCTCACAGCCTGCTGATACCCGGAGCGGATGGCAGGCTGCGCCGTTTCATCGCATCGGCGCCGGCAGACATCGTGGGCAACGACTGAACAGTCGGGCGGCAGGCTGCTACTGACTGCGTTCGACCATGTAATCCACCGCATCGATCAGCTCTTGATCGGTGCACTGCATGCACAGCCCCTTGGCCGGCATGCCGGGCGGCATGCCTTCGATGGTGTGCCGGATCAAAACGTCCCGGCCCTGAGCAATACGCGGCCGCCAGGCGTCGACATCACCCGTTCGCGGTGCACCGGCAGCCCCAGCGGTGTGGCAGGAAAAGCAGAAGCGCTGGTAAACCTGCTCACCGGACTGCGCCTCCCGCTCACCATCGGCAGAACCGCAACCCGACAGGCCCAGCACCGCCGCCAGCAACCAAAGACCCGGCTGACGCCGGACAACCCGGATCAGCCCTGCCAACCGCACCCACCTTTCCCGAGACGCGCAATGCATACCAAACAGACTCCTTTGCCAGAGATCGTTCGAAGACTAAAGTGTACCCCAGGCGAACCGCATTGGGCGGGAACGCGATAGAATGCACCGCCATGAGCCTGAAACACATTCGCATCTGGCTGGCAGTCGGCCTGCTCACCGTATCGCCTGCACTGAGCGCCACTAATATTCTGAACGTCGTCGTCGAAAACGACGCTTTTGCCCGTACCGACAGGTACTACAGCAGCGGCATGCTGATCTCCTGGCTGCGCACGGCCAACGCCGCACCGGACAGCGCACACCAGCTGGCCAACTGGCTGGCACCTGACTACCGCAGGGAGCGTCTGCAATGGTCTTTGGCACTCGCGCAGGAAATCTATACACCGGAAGACATTGAAGCCAGCCCGGCACCGGCCGACGACCGCCCCTATGCCGGCTATCTGTATGGCACCGCGCAGATCAGTATCGATCAGTACCGCTATCGCGACAGCTGGCACCTGAGTCTCGGTATCGTCGGGCCGTCCAGCCGCGCTGATCGTATGCAGGAACGGCTGCATGAACAGATCAAGTCCGACCTGCCCCAAGGCTGGGACGATCAGTTGCGCGATGAATTTATCGTCAACGCCGGCGTTGAACGGCAGTGGATCGGCCTGCCCAAAGCGCAGGGCGACCAGCTTCAGATAGATCTGCTACCGCACCTCGGTGGCGCCGTCGGTAATCTGATGACCTATCTAAACGCCGGCTTCATCATTCGTCTGGGCAGCGGACTCACAGACGATTACGGCCCGCCCCGCCTGCGGCCCAATCTGCCGCAGGGCGCCACCTATGCCCGCCGCAGCGACTTACGTTGGTATGTCTACCTCGGCGCCGACGGCCGCTATATGGCGCGTAATCTGTTCCTGGATGGCAATACCCGAAAGTCGAGCCCGAGCGTCGAACGCAAGCCCTGGGTACTCGATTCCCAGATTGGTGCTGTGTTCATGATTGGCGCCTGGCGTCTCAATTACAGTTACGTTTTGCGCAGCAAGGAGTACGTCGGGCAGGATTATCGAGCACGGTTTGGGTCGTTGAGCCTGGCGTATCAGTTTTGAAGGTGTACGCCCACACTACTCGAGTGTTTGGATATAGGCGACCACATCCCGTACGGCCTGCGCGTCCGGCAGCATTCGCGCCATTTGCGCCATCTGCCGGCCGTAAACGTCACCCTCAACGCCACGTGTACCGTTGCGGAAGTTCTCCATCTGCCGGACCAGATACCAATCGTACTGCCCCTGAAGCCGGGGTGCGTTCATGGCAGGCAGGCCTTCAGCGTTGGCGCCATGACAGGCCTGACAAGTCCGATAGTGCTCCTGACCCCGAGCCTCATCGCCAGCAGCGCCTTGCGCAGTTTTTGTCAAAGCCCCGGGACGACATCCAGTCTTCGGCAACGGTCGACATCGAGAAAATCGGCAAGTCTCTACGAGCGGGTGATGTGCTCCTGGTGGATGGGACCAGCAGGATCAGTAGCGCCATAAAGTATCTGACCCAATCAACCTGGTCGCATGCTGCGCTATGCGCCGGGGCGGCCCTGGAGCCAAAAGGCACAGAACCCGGAGAGCGCCTGCTGCTGGAAGCAGACATTAACGAAGGCGTGCGCAGTGTATCTCTCAGCCGTTATGGCAACTTCCATACCCGTATCTGTCGCCCGATAGGCTTGAGTGAAAGTGACGTAGAAGCCGTGGTCAACTACATGTGCCAGCGCCTGGGTCATCAGTATGATCTGAAGAATATCTTCGACCTGGCCAGATATCTCATCCAGACGCCACCGGTTCCGGCGCGATATAGACGCCGCCTCGTGGCACTCGGCAGCGGCGACCCGACACGCGCCATCTGTTCATCGCTCATTGCCCAGGCGTTCCAGTCTATTCATTACCCCATACTGCCATACGTACAAGCCCAAGATTCTGAGGTGGCCAAGTATCCACGGGAACTTCTAGAGCTGCGCCATCACAGCCTGTTTGTTCCGCGTGACTTCGATATTTCGCCGTATTTTCAGATCATCAAACCAACGATCGAGCACAACTTCGACTTTCGTGCACTGAGCTGGCAGACCGAAGACGAGAGATCGTAATACACCCAATCCGATTAGCGAGTCGCATAGCCTGTTGCGCTGCAGCAAGCGCGCCCAGTGCCAAACAGTTTTTATTCATATCCGTTTGTCTGCCTGGTCAACCGTCACCGGCTCGCGCAACCAACCCAGCGACGTCACAGACTTCATCGCCCAGGCAGCAGGCAACCAGTCGCGCAGCCCCTGCCTCACCCAACTGGGGCGCGATGAGCGCCACAGCCTTATCGACCACCATTGCAGACGGCATCGGGTGCGACGGAAAACCCACCACGTGCGGCACGTAGCGTGACCGTTCAGCACCGTCACTGAGCCGGATGGTGACGCGCGCCGATTCTGTACGCGCCTCCCCCGGACCAGATTCCTGCGCCGGATCATGGGCAACCTCGACCCGCGTCATCAGCGCAGCCACGTCCGCATCGCCGTGCATGCGCTCCAGCGACTGCGCCGATATAAAATCAAGGCAGCCATCAAGCAGGATGATGGCGCTGAGATAACGCAGGTTCAGCGCCGGCATCTCGGCATCACGAAACGCTTCCCAGCGGCCCGGCATCTCAATGCGAACCCGCTCGACCGCCTCGGCCTTCACTTCCGGCAGCAGATCCAGCAGTGCTTCCACCGCCGGCTGGGTCGGGCCACCCACGGGGTAACGCTTGTAGGCAACCTTGGGCAGCGAGCTCCGCGTGCCGAGGCCATCGACCAAGGCATCCAGGTCGCCATCACCCTTGCTGTTGGTGAAGGTCTTCGATGTGAACCAAGTATCCGGACGGTCCAGCACATCCGGCACGCCACGAAAGCCGGCCTGCACCAGCAACGCCGCCTGCAGCCCATTGCGCGCGCCCAGCCCGGCAAA
>SKXG01000400.1 GCA_007128525.1 Pseudomonadales bacterium
CAGGCTGTTATCGCAATGGCCCCACCGACGAAGATCAGCCAGGTTGCCGGATCCGACTGCCCGGCACCGAGCAGCGCCAGTGTCAGGCCAAACAAGAGGCCCGGCAGCCCGGCAGTAAGCAAGTGCAGCGGCGTATTCTGACGCCCAATGTCAAAGCAGGCCGCCAGAATCAAGCCGAAGAAAAAGGCCCAGATGACGACGGGCATGGTTGCCAGCAGGTATTGCAGCACCTGCGCCAGCAACAGCACGCTGCACAGCATGCCCAGGCCCAGCACCAGCAGAAAACTCAGATTGAGACGCTGCCAGAAAGCTCGTGGACCTTCCTGCCACAGCACAGGCAGCTGACCGGGATGCAGCCCGGCCAGGGTGCGCAGCAGTTCAGGGTAGATGCCAGTGATGAAAGCAATGGTGCCACCGGAGACGCCGGGAATGATCTCCGCAACCCCCATGGCCACACCCTTGATATACAGAAGCAGCCATTGCCGGATACCCAGGCGGGACATTACTCCACCGTGCCGCTGAGCAGAGGCACGAAACGGACCGATTCAATCGCCGTCTCCTCGAAGCCATCGTCCGTCCGGTCAATCACCAGCAACTGCTGAATGGACTCCTCACCAACGGGTACCACCATCCGTCCGCCTACGGCCAGCTGCTCCTTCAACGCTTCCGGCACCACCCGCGCAGCCGCCGTAACCAGAATGCCATCGAATGGCGCCTGCTCCGGCCAGCCCAGGCTGCCATCAGACAGTTTGATGTGCACATTACGGATCTTCATGGCCCGCAAGCGCTCACGAGCACGATCGATAAGCGGTGCAATGCGCTCGACGGAGTACAATCGCCGTACCAGGGTCGCGAGCACGGCAGTCTGGTAGCCAGACCCGGTGCCGACTTCCAGCACCCGCTCGCGTGGCACGTTAAGCAAGGTCTGCGTCATCAGCGCCACGATGAACGGCTGCGAGATGGTCTGGCCATTGCCAATGGGCAATGCCGTATCTTCGTAGGCACGCTGAGCCAGCGCCTCATCAACAAAAATATGCCGTGGCACCTTGCCGATGACCGTCAGCACGGTTTCATCATGAATGCCCTTCTCGCGCAGACGATCGACAAGCCGATTTCTGGTGCGTTGTGAGGTCATGCCGATACCGACCAGGTCGAAACCACCACTCATTGACATCCAGCTCCCAACATTTACTCCACCAAGCCGGTTTTGCACATCGCCTGGCCAGCTCTCATTCTGCAGGACTTCGCGCATCACTGAAGTCACCCAGTTCACGCAGCACCGCCGTCGCGAACTCGCCAGTGCCCAGCGTGAAGCCCAGCAACAGCTCAGGCCCCTGAACCTGCGCCGAGAACGCCGCCGGCGCCAACACCAGTGCGCGCCGCTCCTGCTTCAGCCCTTGATGCTCCAGGCCTTCGCGCCAAGCTGCAAAGCCAGACAGTGCCTGGGCCTCCAGTCGGGCGGCCAGCGCACTGACCGGCGCGCGTCCACGCCCCCACATGGGCCCCGTAGGCACGCCATCCAACAACACATCACCAGGCAGCGGGGCGCGCCAGTTGCCCAGTGCCACCCGGGTGCCCAGAACCTGATTGAACAACAATGAGCGGGCACTGGACAGCAGCATGCCCTTCTGGCGCCGGGCCGGCCGGCGCCCACCCTGGGTCAGCCAGGCTTCTGCCCGAATCAGGTTACTGCCATCGTGACCAAAGCGCTGCGGCCCAAAGTAATTGGGTACGCAACACCCGGCCTGCCAGGCCAGAATACGTTGCTGCAAGCCGGCCAGATCACCCTGCAGGTCGCGAATCCGGATCTGAAACCGGTTTCCAGTATGGTCTCCGGGGCGCAGCTTACGGTCATGCCAGTGCTGCGCAAGAATGCGAACGCCGGGCAGCTCCGGTAACGAGGGCCAGCCCTGCTCCGCCAGACCCGGCAGACGCACGCTGAACCATTGCCAGGTCAGCGCATGCCGATCCTTCTGCCCGGCAAAGGACACATCCAATGCCGGAATCCCGAAGTGACCGGCCAGCTCATCAGCCACCCAGCGTGTATTGGCACCACGCTTCTCAACCCACAGATACAGGTGTTCGCCACGACCACTGAACGCCGGTGCCAACTGTTCCTCGACCTGGAAATCATCGGGTTCGACGCGAAACCGACCACGTACATTCAGCGGCACCCAGGCCCTGGGTTCAAAGCGCTGCATCAGCCAGCATCAATGATCAACGATCAGAAAGAAAGTCTCGCCAGCTCGAACCATACCCAGCTCAGAACGTGCCCGACCTTCAATGGCCGGCAGACCCGAATCAACACGAAATGCTGTTACCTCGGCAATCAGCTTCTCGTTTCGCAATTCAACCTGCTCAGCCTGCGCGAGCTGCTCGTCGAGTTGCGCCTGCAATGCCTGCCGCTTGAAATACCCGGATTCACCGAACCAGACCCGGTATTGCATGCTCAAAAGCAGTACGACGCCAATGATGACAAGCACTTTCATGATGTCGCCTCCGCGGCGCCTGACGCCTCAGAAACCCAGCGCCGAACGACCTGGATAGCGGGCAGCCTTGCCCAACTCTTCTTCAATCCGTAACAGTCTATTGTACTTTGCAACCCGATCCGAGCGACACAGCGAACCAGTCTTGATCTGCCCGGCACCGGTGGCCACAGCCAGGTCCGCAATGGTGGTGTCTTCCGTCTCACCACTGCGATGCGAGATCACAACGCCGAAGCCAGCCTGCTGCGCCATGTGGATGGCCGACAGAGTCTCGCTTAATGAACCGATCTGATTGAACTTGATCAGGATCGCGTTGCTGACTTTCTCTTCGATGCCGCGAGACAGAATCCGGGTATTGGTTACGAACAGGTCGTCACCGACCAGCTGTACCCGTGAGCCCAGTGCATCCGTCAGGATGCGCCAGCCTTCCCAGTCCGATTCGTCCATGCCGTCCTCAACAGACAATATGGGATACTGACCGCACAGATTATCCAGATAGGCGCTGAACTGAGCGCTGCTGAAAGACTTGCCTTCGCCCGACAACTGGTACTTGCCATCGCGATAGAACTCCGTTGCCGCACAGTCGAGCGCCAGCGTGATGTCGTCACCGAGCCGATATCCTGCCTTGTCCACCGCCTCGGCGATCACTTCCAACGCAGCAGCATTGGACGGCAGGTCGGGCGCAAAGCCGCCTTCGTCGCCGACCGCTGTGCTCAGGCCGCGACCCTTCAGCACCGCTTTCAAGGCATGAAAAATCTCCGCACCGGCCCGCAGCGCCTCGCTGAAACTCGGCATTGAAACCGGCTGAATCATGAACTCCTGAATATCGACGTTGTTATCGGCATGTTCGCCGCCATTGAGGATGTTCATCATCGGCACTGGCAGACAGAGTTCCGGTGCCTTGCCGGTCACCTGCTGGAACAGTCCACTCATGTGTTGATACAGCGGCTGACCGGCGCTGGCTGCCGCCGCTTTGGCAGACGCCAGCGACACCGCGAGAATGGCATTGGCACCCAACTCTGCCTTGTTGTCGGTCGCATCAAGCTTGCACATGGCCGCATCGATCGCAGCCTGATCCTGCGCGTCTGCACCACGCAGCGCCGGCGCGATGCGGTCTTGAATGTTGGCGACGGCCTGACGAACCCCCTTGCCCAGGTAACGGCTCTTGTCGCCATCTCGCAATTCCAGCGCTTCCCGGCTGCCGGTTGATGCCCCGGAAGGCGCACAGGCCGTACCAAAGCTGCCGTCATCAAGCCAGACATCGGCCTCAACGGTTGGGTTGCCTCGCGAGTCCAGCACTTCGCGCGCCAGAATTCGATCAATCTTCGCCATCCATTACCTCACTTGTTCTTCCAGATACGAGCCGGCCTTGACCACCCGATCAAGTCCCACCAGCGTCTCCAGCAGAGCCTCCATCAGCGGCAGCGGCCAGGCATTGGGGCCATCCGACAGCGCTTCCTCAGGCTTGGGATGCGTCTCCATGAACAGGCCATCTATGCCTGCACCTACCGCGGCGCGTGCGAGCACCGGCACCATTTCGCGCTGCCCGCCGGATGCTCCGCCCAGCCCGCCCGGCATCTGCACCGAGTGCGTGGCGTCGAACACTACCGGACAGCCCGTCTCGCGCATGATAGCGAGCGAGCGCATATCCGAAACCAGATTGTTGTAACCAAAGCTGAAGCCGCGCTCACAGACCATGACCTGTTCATTGCCAGTGGCTCGCGCCTTATCAACCACGTTAGCCATCTCATGAGGCGACAGAAACTGGCCTTTCTTGATGTTCACGGGCTTGCCTTGCGAACACGCCCGCTGAATGAAGTTCGTCTGACGACACAAAAATGCCGGCGTCTGCAGCACATCAACGACCGCGGCCACGTCTTCCAGCGGCGTATCCTCGTGAACATCGGTCAGCACGGGTACGCCAATCTGACTGCGTACCGTCTCCAACACTTTCAAGCCGGCATCAATGCCCGGCCCGCGGTAACTGCCGAGCGAGGAGCGATTGGCCTTGTCGAAGGAGCTTTTGTAGATGAAGGCAATGCCAACGCGTTCGCAGATCTCCTTCAGTTTTCCGGCTGTGTCGAGCGCCATCGCCTCGCTCTCAATGACACAGGGCCCGGCGATCAGGAAAATCGGGCGTCGCTCACCTACCTCGAATCCGCACAACTGCATGCTACTCACCTGTCTGTCTTGGCCGGTTCGACTTGCCGGCCGAACCTGGTTACGGGCCTTTGCCCGAATACCGCCCCATCCTACTCCGACAGGGCCTGCGCCGTGGCTGCCGGAACAGCAACCGGCTTCTCATTGTGATACCGGTGGGCTGCCTCGATAAAGCCACGGAACAGCGGATGGCCATCTCTCGGCGATGAGGTGAACTCAGGGTGAAACTGGCAGGCCAGGAACCACGGATGGTCCGGCAGTTCGACCACCTCGACCAGCCCGTCATCGGAACGCCCGGACACCCGCATGCCGGACGCTTCCAGCTGCGGCACGTAATTGTCGTTGACTTCGAAACGGTGGCGGTGGCGTTCCAGTACGACATCACGGCCATACAGCTGGCGGGCCAGTGAATCCGGCACCAGCGAACAGGCCTGCTCGCCAAGGCGCATGGTGCCGCCCAGGTCGGCATCATTGCCGCGCTGCTCGCGCTGGCCGTCGATGTTGGTCCACTCGGTGATCAGCGCAATCACCGGGTGTGGCGTATTGGGGTTGATCTCGGTCGAATGCGCCTCATCGAGTCCGGTCACATGCCGGGCGTAGTCGATGACGGCCGCATGGAGGCCATAACAAATGCCGAGATACGGAATGCCATGCTCGCGCGCAAACTGTGCCGCCTTGATCTTGCCCTCGAATCCGCGCTGACCAAAGCCACCAGGCACCAGGACAGCATCCACGTCGGCCAGGGCGTCGAAACCATTGGCTTCGATGTCTTCTGCGTCGATGTAGCGAATATCCACCTTGGTCCTGGTCTTGATACCGGCGTGCACCACAGCCTCGATCAGCGACTTGTAGGCATCCAGCAGATCCAGATACTTGCCAACGATCGCGATTCGGACCCGGTGCTCGGGATTCATCTGTGCATCGACAACCTCATCCCATTCGCTCAGGTCGGCTTCACGAGCGTTCAGCCCGAACTTTTCCACCACCAATGCATCGAGCTTCTGCTCGTGCAGCATTGCCGGCACCTGATAGATGCTCGCCGCATCCTGCAAGGAAATAACGGCGCGCTCTTCAACGTTGGTAAACAGGGCAATCTTGTTGCGCGACGACTTCGGCAGACCTCGATCACTACGACAAACAAGCACATCCGGCATGATCCCGATCGACAACAGCTCTTTTACCGAGTGCTGTGTCGGCTTGGTCTTGATTTCACCGGC
>SKXG01000416.1 GCA_007128525.1 Pseudomonadales bacterium
CCCAGGTATTCCGCCTGAAGATCGTGCCAAGGTGGTGGAACCTTTCTACACCACGCGACCGGACGGCACTGGTATAGGCCTCGCCTCGGTGCAGAGCTGCGCAAACTTTCACAATGGACGGCTTGAAATTGACACATCGGAATGGGGCGGTGCTCGCGTACAGCTGCGCCTGGCCCGGATGACAGCCTGAGTGCAGGCAGAGGACCCGAGGTATTATTCAGAGGTGCCTTAGAATAGCCCGATTGACCTCGTCCGGGCGTTCACGGTGCAGAAAGTGGCCGGCGCCTTGGACAGTCTCGCTGCGGAATCCGGCGCCGAACAGCTTGTGCTGGTTTTCCGTTACCTCTGCGCCAATACAGCCGTCATTGGCGCCATGCAGATACAAGGCTGGCACTTCAATCCTTGCTTGGCCGGCTTGCCGGTTCTGTAAGCCCTGCGACTGTCTCGGCGCTCGCCGGCGCTGCGACCCGAACGTCGCACGATAATAGGCCAGCGCTGCTGCGGGGACGCCGGGTTGACGGAAGCAGGTTTTCAGAGCCTCCAGGTCTTCGCTGCCGTAGTGCCAGTCCGGCGACCACTCCTGCCACAGCTGTTCCAGCATCTGGAAGTCGTTGTAGGCCAGAGCGGATTCGGCAAACGGCATCTGGAAAAAGAACATATACCAGGAGCGGCGTTGCTGTGCCGGATTGGTAACCAGGGCCTGACCCAACGCTGGTCCGAAGGGCACTGCCAGGGTAACGAGGTGGCTCAAGCGCTCCGGCGCCGCCAGCGCAGCTGCATAGGCCGCGCTGGCGCCCCAGTCGTGGCCGATCAGTACAGCCGGTGCGTCCGGGCTCAAAGCATCAATCAGGGCCACAGCGTCACGGCCAAGCGTGCCGGTATCAAAGGCGGCTGTGTCACCGTCTACGATGGTTGTCGGGGCGTAGCCGCGCATATAGGGCGCGACGGCCCGGTAGCCGGCAGCAGCAAGGGCCGGCATTTGCGCGCTGAAACTTTCCGCCGTGTCCGGAAAGCCGTGCAGGCACAGGGCCAGGGGCCCATCACCCATAGACAGGCAGTGGAAACTGGCTTCGCTCGTACGTACCTGAATCTGTTGCGGCGTCATGTTCGAGATGACGGGTCTGTGGTGGCGCGTGTCGTGGCACGGCGATATGCGCTGTCGACCAGTGCGTCGACAAGTGCTTCAAAGTCCAGCCCGGCGTGCGCAGCAGCCTCCGGATACAGACTGGTTGGTGTCATGCCCGGCATGGTGTTCACCTCCAGCAGGCGAAACTGGTCGTCATCGGTGACGATAAAGTCTGCTCGAGACAAGTCGCTGCAACCTAGCACCTTGTGTGCGGCCAGTGCGCAGGCTTGCAGATGCTCGGTCAGCGCCTTGGGTAAGGGTGCAGGCAGCAGGTGCTGGCTCTGGCCGGGTGTGTATCTGTGCTCGTAGTCGTACCAGGTTCCATCCGGGGTGCGGATCTCGATGGGCGCAAAAGCCTGCGGTTGTTGACCCTGCAGATCCAGTACACCGACGGTAACCTCGCGCCCCATGACATAGGGTTCCACCATCACCTGGTCACAATGTCTGAAAGCGAGCTGCAGCGCTGCTTCAGCATCGCCGCCATTGGGCAGCGGCGTTACGCCGATTCCGGAGCCCTGGCCGACAGGCTTGATCACGACACGGTCGCCGAGACGCGACTTGATTTGTTTGGCGATTTCCGGCAACGGCTGTGAAGCCTCGAATATCCGCTCTTCACAGACAGGTAAGCCAATGCGGCGAAACAATGCTTTGGCGATGCTTTTGTCCATTGCCACGGCGCTGGCACGGACGCCGCTGCCAACATAAGGCAGCCCGAGAATTTCCAGGAAACCCTGCATGGTGCCATCTTCGCCTGGAGAGCCATGCAGGACTGGAAAGACCATTTCCGGGCGCATCTGCTGCAGGTGTAGTGGCAGGTTGGCATTGAGTTCCAGCAGGCGGACGTTGACGTAGCGGCGCCGGAGCGCCTCGGCAACACCGTTGGCCGATGAGCGTGATACCTCGGCTTCTGCCGAGGTGCCGCCACAGATGATGGCGATGGACAGCGACTTCATTGGAGGTTCTCAATGTCCAGAGGAATCAGGTCGGGTGCCGGCAGCTTGAACACACGAGAGAAAAAGCTGAATTCGGCAGCCAGAGACCGGGCTACGTTGGCTGGGTTGCGAAAGCCATGTGCTTCATCTTCGAATGCCAGGTAGGCCACCGGCAACTTCTTGTCTCGCAGCACCTCGACCATAGCCTCGGCCTGGTTGGGCGGTACAACTTTATCGAGCATGCCCTGCATAAAGATGACCGGGCAGCTGAGGCGTGCGGCGTGGTTGATCGGTGAACGTTCAATATACAGGTCGCGGCGCTCGGGCCACGGGCCGATCAGGCTGTCTAGGTAGCGGGCCTCGAACTTGTGCGTGTCCTTTGCCAGTGCCTGCAGGTCACCAATGCCGTAGTGACTGGCGCCGGCGTGAAAGGTGTTGCCAAAGGTGAGCGCAGCCAAAGTGGTGTAGCCGCCGGCACTGCCGCCCCGGATGGCAACGCGGCTGGCATCGATGCGTTTTGCATCGGCCAGGTGGCGGACAAGGTCCTCAGCATCCTGTACGTCGATCACGCCCCATTGACCCTTCAGAGCGTCGCGATAGGCGCGGCCGAAGCCGGTGGAGCCACGGTAGTTCAGATCGGCCACGGCCCATCCCCGGCTGGTGTAGTACTGCACACGCAAGTGCAGGCCTCGTCGTGTGGCTGCCGTTGGGCCGCCGTGTGTCATGACCAGCAGCGGTGGCTGACTGTCAGCCGGGCCCTGATGATCTGGATTCCGGGGTGGATAGAACCAGGCATAGGCCTGTGCACCATCGCGGGTTGGAAACTCGATGGCTTCGGGTTGCGACAGATATTCGACAGAGATCGGCATATCTCCGCTGCCATGCAGGACAACTTCTTCACTGCCATCCAGTGACAGCCGCACCAGCGCCACTGGCTGGTCTGCACTCTGGCCGATGAAGCACAGCCCATCGTCGTGCAGGCACAGGTGGTCGAACTCCTGCCAGCGGCTCGGTAATGGCGACCTGAAGCCATTGTCGATACCCAGCAACACCAGTTCGGAGCATCCATTCTCTATCCGTTGACAGGCCAGAAACTCGGGGCTGACAACGGCATAGCTCTGTTGCCCGAACATCCACAGTGGCAAGGCGTAGTCGGCCTTGTCTTCATGCACGCAGTACAGGCCACTGCTATCCAGCACATGCAAATTCCACCAGCCGTTACGGTCGGTTGCGAACAGCAGCCGATCTGAACTGAGCCAGGTCGGCTGCGCCACCGACTCAGCAGCTCCGCCAGCCGCCAGTGTATGGCGCTCGACGTCGCCTGTGGCGTCCAGATCCAGGATGTGCAGCTGTGTGCCATCCCAGGGCATGTTCGGGTGGTCCCAGCTCAGAAAGCACAAGCGCCTGCCATCGGGTGACAGTCGTGGCGCGGCATAAAAGTCATGGCCCTGATGCAGCACCTTGATGGTGCCGTTGTCGACGTCAATGCTGACCAGATCGTTGACAGGCTCCTGTGGTTGGTCCGGAGCATGCTGCTCACGCACCGCGATCAGCTGGTTGCGGCCTGAGTCAAACTGCAGGTCCGCGAAGCGACTGGCATCATCGCCCTCTGTCAGCGCGGAGGCGGGTGAACCATCCAGCGGCAGCGCATAGATGTTCTGGTCGCTGTGGTTGACGGCAAATGCCGCCAATGCACCCATCACGTAGGCACCACCCCCATACTCGTGCACGCGGCTGCGAATGTTCAGGGGAGCTGGGGACAGTTCCCGGACTTCTGTGCCGGTCAGCCAGAGCAACGTGGTGCGCCCACCTTCATCCGGTCGCGATTCCAGCAGGCAGAAACCCTTGTCCGAGCAGGACAGTGCGGACAGCCCGCGGTTGGACCGGCTGGCCAGTTCGGCAGTGATCGGGGATGGCCAGGTACCGAAAGCGTTGATGTCAGGCATAGAAAAAATCGTCAGTCATGGCCGGGCGGCAGCAGTGTAGCGCGGGTGTCCAGCAATGCCCAACGCTCGTGATCGCGCCAGGCGCCGGCAATGTACAGCAGCGATGGTGACAATCCTTCGAAGCGAAAGCCGGCGCCTCGCACCAGATTCAGGGAGGCAGTGTTGTCAGGCTGTATGCAGGCTTCCAGGCGATGCAGACCGAGCACGTCAAAGGCCAGTTCGACGACGAGGTTTAGCCCCTGATACATGTAGCCGCGGCCGTTGAAGTCAACAACCGCGTAATAGCCTAGTGATGCGCTGAGCAGTGCGCCCCTGACAATGTTGTTCAGGTTGATGACACCGACCAGCTGGTCATCCAGTTCCCGGCAAATCAGCAGCCCTTCATGGTCAGGTGTCTGCATACGCTCAAAGTAGCGCTGAAACGCCTCTCTTGAACGCGGCGGAAAGATCCACGGCTCATGCAGTTTGCGGCTGCGCTGCATGGCGCCGACAAAGGCGTCACAGTCTGCTTTGGATACCGGCCTCAGATATACCTCAGACTGTCCGCCCAGCTTCACGAGGTGCGGTCTCCGTCCTCGCCAGCGGAATCCGGACGTTGACTGAGGTCGAGCAGAAACATTTCCCACAGCGTAGCGGGCAGCAGGGCAAGCCCGAGTATCAGCAGGTGCAGCGGGTGCAGTTGCAGGCTGCCATGCAGCGGCCAGAAGCCGGACAAGCTGAAGTGCCGGTCTCGCCATTCAAGCAGGCCATAGGTCATGGCGGCGAAGGCAAGCACGATCAGCGCGCAGCGGATCAGATATCGGATGGTGAGGTGGGGTAGGCTCATGCGCTTAACAATACATAGCCGACCCCGCGTTGATCCAGCCAGGCGTGCGCGAAAGCCTGTCTTGGGTACTGGCGGCGCACCTTGGCAGGGGCATCAGCTGCGGGATCCATGACGCTGACATGTTCGTGACTGAGGCCCGTCAGCAATAACAGGTGCCCGGCACTGGACCGCATCGGTGCACCGGGGAGCATGTCGGCCGCGAAGCGGATGCTGGCAATGATTGGCAGTCCGGCATTCAGCAATGGCGCGGCCTCGTCAAGGCTGCAGAAGGTTTCCAGGCCGCCGTACAGGCCGATCCTGGCGGCGCCGTAGATGGCCATGGGCCAGACGCCGTACATACCGCTGGCGGCATGGTGCAACATCCGGCAGGCGTTATCGAGGTCGATCTGGATGCCCTGAGCGGCCGCCAGCATGGCCAGGCTGGTTGGCCCGCAGATCCGCTTGGCCAGCTCGGCGGATGCCTGGTGCTGACTGATGGCGACGGGCAGGCGCAGTTCTGATGTCAGCGCCTCGCCCGCAAGTGCGTCCAGACTGGTCGGCCTCGTGCTAATGTTGAGCAGATAATTCTTCGGCAGCGCACCACAGAGAACCCGGATCCGCAGTCGCGGTGCCTGCAGCGGCGCCGTACTGACCCAGTAATCCAGATCACTACGGACGTGGCCAATGCGTTCCTGCCAGCAGTGATCGGGCCGGGCCCGCATCTGATTTGCGGCCGGGCCGATAGGCGCCAGCCAACGCGGTGCTGCGGCGGGGTCTTTGGCATCGTGCAGGCAGAATTGATACTGCCAGGGTCCGCTGTCGCGCTGGCAGAAGCTGGGCACCAGAACCTGTCCGGCTGCTACGGGCGGCAGCTCGATATCGGCCTGGAAGCCGGCCGGACCAAGGTTTTGCCAGTTCAGGTGTCCGCTGACCGGGAGCGGATAACGGTCTGCCAGGCTGCCTTGGCCAAAGCGCCATTGTCGGTGCCCGCCA
>SKXG01000439.1 GCA_007128525.1 Pseudomonadales bacterium
AGACCGTGACACAACCGAGGCCCGCATGAGCCCGGATGGCCAGGTGATGGCCTACGTGGCCTATGGCCGGATCTACATCCGGCATATGGAGCAACACAGTATTACCCGGGCGGTAACGCCGGACTCGCATGCCAGGCATCGTGACATTCACTGGTCACCGGATGGCGCCCGCTTGTACTTCGTCAGCGACGCCGATGGCACAGAAAGCATTTACGAGGCGCGAGTCAGTCTGACCCGGCGTGAGTTGGCTGAGCAGGGTGGCCGTGATCCAGGGCCCGACGTGGCCGAAGTGCTGGCAGAGGAGACGGCGCCTGCTGCAGCAAGCCCGGCGGCACCACCAGATTCGCCAGTTCCGGATGAACCTCTGCCGGCAGCAGCTGAACCACGGGTGTACCTTGCCGCAGAAGACCCTGAAGACCCGTTTGCGCCGGTCGACCCTGGATTGCCGCCGCAAACGCCCGTGGAGCCCGCGCTTCCGGAGCCGTTGCTGCTTGTTCCCGACGCGCCGGTCACGCCGGAAGAACCTTCAGAGCCGGCACCAATGGCGTTGCCGGACAGGCCGGTAGACGGCGCGCTCGATCCATCTCGCTGGCATGATGCGGTGAGCTTTCGTCTGTATCCGGTCATACGTACTGCGTACAATGATCGCGCCGTGCAACCATCACCTGACGGACGCATGCTGGCTTTCAGACGGGGGCGCGGCGATCTGATGGTTCGCGACCTTCGCAGTGGCGATGAACACCGACTGGTAGCAGGTTGGGACAGCACCCTGCACTGGCGCTGGTCGCCGGACAGCCGCCACATTGCCTATGTACAGAACGATCTGAATTTCAGCGCCAATATTTTTGTCGTGCCGAAGGACGGATCACACAGCCCGGTCAATATTACCCGGCATCCGCGCAATGACGTGAATCCGCGCTGGTCTGCCGATGGTCGCAAGCTGACGTTTTTGTCCAACCGCTCCGGTGACAGCTACGATCTCTATCGGGTATATCTTGATCCTGGGCGCGCCCAGCTCAGTCAGCGTCAGCGCCACATTCACTACAGGGAAGCGCGGGAGCGTGCCAGGCAGATGCGGCCGTTGCAGGCTGAGCCGGTGTCGCAGCGCGAGCAAAGGGAACCTGCTGTGACGGAAGCCGATCTTGAGTCGGCATGGCAACGTATCGCGGCCATTACTTCGCACCCTGCCAACCAGAACAACAACGAAATGACGCCCGGCGGTGATCAGTACCTTTTCAATGCTGGCTCGGAGGGTCTGATCATCATGAACTGGGACGGCACCGAGCGGCGTCGTCTGGGCAGTGCCGCCAACGTGCAGCACGTCAATCTGACCGGTGATCGTCTGGTGTATATCAGCAATGGCCGGGTCGGCGTTGTCAATTTAAGCAATGGCAATCATCAGCATCCCGACATCAGTGATCAAATCCGTATTGACCTGCGTGAGCAGGGCCTGCAGAAGTTTGGCGAAGTGGGCCGTGTGATTCGTGAAAGTTTCTATCGTGCAGATATGAAAGGCCTGGATTGGGATGCCCTGGTATCGGATTACGAAGCGCTCATCAGGCAGACACGCACAGCCAGTGAGTTCAGCGACATCGTGAACCGGCTGTTGGGTGAACTGGCAGCATCGCACACGGGCATCTCCAACCCAGGCCTGGCTTCCGGGTTACGACAACCGTCAGGCCGGCTGGGCATCGACTATGAGCCTGTCAGCCTCGCAGGCGATCGCACCGGGTTCCGGGTCACCGAGGTGCTGCCCGGCGGGCCTGCCGAGACTTCCGCCACCCTGCGATTGCAGGTAGGTGATGTCATCACACAGATCGAGTCCCGACCTTTCGCGGCTGATGGCACGCTTCGTGAGCGATTGCGCGGGACTGTTGGGCAGGAAGTATTGGTGAGCTTTGTGCGTGCTGAGGGTCGGCGCAGTGTCGAGTATCAGACGCTCATTACGCCGGTGGATTACGCAGCATTCGCGCGCCTGAAGTACGACGCGTTTCGTGCTGACAGTCAGGCCCGGGTTGATGAGCTGTCCGATGGGCGCATTGGCTACATCCATATTCAGGCCATGAATCAGGCGTCGCTGGAAGCATTTCAAGGTGACCTTTATGCGGCGGCGGCTGGCAGAGACGGTTTGATCATTGATGTGCGCAACAACGGCGGTGGCAGCACGACTGATCGAATTTTGACGTCGATCATGGCGCCTGATCATGCCTACACCCTGCCTGCGGGGGCTGACCCGTCACAGTCGGGGCACTATCCACAGGATCGTCTCGATGCACCGCGCTACACGATGGCGATAAACATGTTGGCCAATGAAAAAAGCTATTCGAATGCGGAGATTCTGGCACATGCGTTTCGAACTTTGGGCAGAGGCACATTGGTTGGCCAGCAGACGTATGGTGGCGTGATTTCAACCAACAGTTATCAATTGCTGGATGGCGCCAGCGTGCGGCGGCCGTTTCGAGGCTGGTATCTTCCTGACGGAACCGATATGGAGCATCAGGGTGCGGTGCCCGACTTGATCGTGCAGCAACGGCCGGAAGATGAAGTGGCGGGGCGCGATCGCCAGCTGGAGCGCGCCGTCGAGGATCTGGTCAGGCGACTGGACGGACACTGACTTGACAATGTGTACGCTGCCTACCTAGGATCATACTCAAATACCTCAGTCTGGCAGCAAGCTGGGATCGTGGAGTCCGGCGAGTGCTGCCTTCAAGAGCGCAATAGCGCGTCACCGCGAGAGCAGGCGGGCCGGAGTAGCCTTCGGTAGATGCTTACCCTCGCCAAAGTCTGCCACTGCTTAATGTCGGCGGCTTTGGCCAGGGTGTGTTTTGGCCTGTCCAGTCAGTCTGTTCTCTCATTGTCCTCCAGGGCGCCTGTTGCCTGACAGTCGAAGGCGGCTCGGTGTTTGCTGTTCAGATTGAGCAGCCCATATGGGGTATGCACGAACAATTTATGTTTTCGACAACCAAGGGGGCTTCAGTCATGGCTGCGACTGCTGATCGAACGGCGCCAGCTTTCACGCTGGATAAGAATCGCAACAAACTACGTACGGCAGTGTTGACTGCCATTTATGCGTCAGCGGCGAGTGGTGTTGCGCAGGCACAACTGGAAGAGATCACGGTCACTGCGACCAAACGGCAGGAGACATTACAGGATGCACCTGTTGCTGTGTCGGCCCTGCAAAGCGAGTCGCTGCGTGACTTTCGCATCAATAACTTTGATGACTACATTCGATACCTGCCCAATGTGACACAGCAGGGCACCGCGCCCGGACAAAGTGAAATTTTCATTCGCGGCGCAACCACCGAGCAGTCCATCGTATCCATTTCGACGGTACAGGGTTCTTCGCCACAAGTAGCCTTGTATGTCGATGAAGCGCCGGTGTCATTCGGTGGCCGCAACCTGGATGTCTATGCCGCTGATCTGGAGCGGATCGAGGTGCTGCCGGGGCCACAAGGAACGTTGTTTGGTACCAGCTCGCAGGCAGGTACCGTGCGCCTGATTACCGCCAAGCCGGATCACAGCGCACCGCGTTTTGGCTTTGAGACCAGTGTTTCCACCACCGAGGACGGGGCCAACAGCAACTCTATTGAGGGCTATGCCAACATTCCGCTGACCAATAACCTGGCTGTTCGTATCACCGCATATGATGACAATCAGGGCGGCTGGATCGACAACATCCAGAACGATCCGACCAGCGGTGGCTACCGGCAGAGTGCCACGGTGCTGGCACGGAACAGTATTGCAGGATTCTCGGCGGATCCTGATGTTGTGATGGCAGAGGCTGACAACAGCGCCCATGTGCAGGAAAACTTTAACCGAGCGACCTATCGTGGCAGCCGGATTGGGGTGTCCTGGCTGGCGCACGAGAACTGGGATGTCCTGGTTCAGCATACCCAGCAAACCCTGGAAACTGACGGGGTCTTCTCCTATGACCCTCAGCTGAGTGGCAGCAGCTCGACCAACCGCTTCAATCCGGACCGCAACCGAGATGAGTTCGGGCTGACCAACTGGACGCTGGAAGGACGGCTCGATTTCCTTGATGTCATCTACACCGGTTCCTTTCTGAACCGGGAAGTCGACTCAACCATCGATTACACCGGCTACACCGATGGCGGTGGCTATCAGGTGTACTACATGTGCTCGGATGTGGACTACGGCACTGGCGTGTTTGGCGGCACCTGCTTCGATCCGACCAAGGTCTATCGAGAAGACACTGACAACATTCGCTGGACCCATGAGTTTCGGGTTCAGACGCCGGACATCAATCGCTGGCAGGTAACCGCTGGCGTGTTCCTCGATCATCAGCGGACCGAGTCGGTTGGTGAGTTCGAACTCGCTTCGACGTCCATCGGGGATGGCCAGGGCGGCGTGCTGCCGGGAACTGGTGCGATGCAAAACGTGCTCGGCCTGGTGGGCAATCAGACCCGTGGGGCCAATGCCGGCGGCCAGCGCTTCGCGCCGGACGTCAGCTTTGTCAATGACTTTACCCGCAAGACGGATCAGCGCGCGCTGTTTGGTGAGCTGCGCTTTGACATTACGCCGCAGCTGCGGGCCAGTGTTGGCGCACGTTGGTATGACATCGACTTCGACTTCAAAGGCAGTACCAACTCATCATTCGGATGCAAGTTTGAGGGTGGCTTTTTCGATGAGACCCAGTTCAATCCGGATGGATCCTGTGACGGCAATGCCTTTAACAATGATGTAACGGCGCGACTCAGAGCACTTGGACGTGGTGAAAGCGCCATAACGGAATCCGGTATCTTCTCGCAGTTGGAGCAGGACATCATCCTGGGTGGCGGCTTCAACCTGAGTGGCCTGGACTCCGATGGCGTGCTCAATGAATCCGATGTGATTCTGCGGCTGTCACTGGATTGGCAGGTCACCAACGACTTGATGTTGTTCACGAATTACTCGGAGGGCTTCCGGCCGCCGGTGACGAACCGCAATGCCGGTCGCGCTGCGAACAATCAGACCGGGCCGTTCGATGGCTATGCGGTGCCGGCTATCGCAACGACTGACGACCTGGAGAACTATGAAGTCGGTATCAAGAGCGAGTGGCTGGACAACACACTGCGGCTCAACGCCACCGCCTACTATTCGGAAATCACGGACCTTCAGACCTCGCGTTTCGACCCGTCGAATGTGGCTTTCCTGGTCTTTATCGAGAATGTTGGTGATGCCGAGATCTGGGGGCTTGATGCGGACTTTGCCTGGCTCGTGACGCCCAACCTGGTGGTATCGGGCGCAATGAGCTTTGTCGATACCGAGCTGACCAGCATCAATCCACAGTTGCAGGACATTGCTGTCCCGGAGGGTAGCGAGCTGCCTTATGTGCCGAGCTTCTCCGGCAACTTGCGGGCCACCTATGACTTCAACCTGGATGTCCTGGGCGGCCTTGATGCCTACGTCTCCGGCGCCTACAGCTACACCGGCAGCAGCCGTGCCGGCATTGTTGGCAGTGGCGCCTTCGTCGAAGACACTTCGCGGTTGGTGCATGGCCGTGAGACTGGTCTAAGCCTGCGCAGCGAAGGTGGGGAGTTCTTCTCCGGCGGTCAGATGTGGCCCAATGCACGCTACGTGCAACGTGCCTATGAGCTGGTTGATGTTGCCTTCGGCGTGCGGCAGGACAGCTGGCGTGCGGAGTTGTTTATCGACAATCTGACCGATGAGCGGGCAGAACAGCACATCGATACGCTGGAGTTTACGCCACGGGTGGTCACGAACCGGCCCCGGACGGTTGGCTTCCGCCTGTCATATGATTCGATTTGAGGCATGACAGACAACCAGGCTGATGTTC
>SKXG01000249.1 GCA_007128525.1 Pseudomonadales bacterium
GCTCCTTTCCTTTGGCGATCAATTCTTTCAGGCGTGATTGCTGCTGATTGATGTCTGTGCTCATGTCACCTCTGGCGTTGGCGTCTGACGTGGGGCGGGAGGACTAAGCTGGAGACTCGCGCAAACGCGGGATTATAACCCGGTCGTACGCAATCAACCAACCGGCAACCCACCGGTCTAGGTACAGCTCGTTTCAGTCTAAACCATGCATCCGACTCTGCTTTCATCTCTCTTAGTCTGCGGCGCTCAAGGCTGTCTGTGGCGCTCAAGGCTGTCTGCGGCGTCAAGGCTGTCGCGCCCGCATCAGCGCCTGCCATCGGGCCAGCAGGTCCAGATCGCCGTCACCCTGCTCCGCCAGCTCCTGTACCAGACGCTGCCTGTTCGCTTTAGACAACTGCGCAAGAAATCTATCCACAGCCTCAATGAACTCCGCCTGCAGGGCTGTAGCGTCCAGCTCGAAGCGCCGATTTGCCGCCGCGACCAGCGCGTCATGCTCGGGTGTCCCGGTCCAATAGCCGAGCAGTGCCCCGGTATCCGCGCCCTCTTGTTCGACAAAGAACCGGGCCACCTGCACCGGCAGCGAATCGCCCGCGCCCAGCAGGCCGGCCAACCGCCGATCGTCCAGTGATCGGACAAAATCCGGGTATTGCACAGCCAACGCCAGTAGCTTTGCCATCAGGGCATTGCCACCACCACGCTGGCGCTGCCGACCTGCCCCGGCAGCGTCCGGACCAGCGGGCCCTCCCGGCTCAACACCTGCATCAGTGCCGGAGCTCTGCGACTGAGCGACGCCGCCACGCGGGCGCTTGCCGGCGGCAGCCAGATCCAGCCCGGCACCACGCCTGAGCTCAGCCACCGGCAACTGCGCCAGGTCCGCCAGACGGGACAGCAGCATGCTGCGAAAGACACCATCCGGGACTTCGCCAAGCAGCGGAACAGCCAGCGAGACCAGACGCGCCCGGTCATCGAGGCTGCCCAGATTGAGCCCGCGGCTAAGCCGCTGAAACAGAAACTCCGATGCCGTCAGCGCGTCACGCAGTTGCGCCTCAAACCCGGCCTGGCCGCGCGCGTGGACCAGGCTGTCCGGGTCTTCACCGTCGGGCAGGAACATGAACTTGAGCTGCCGCCCCTCATGCAGCACCGGCAGTGCCACCTGCAATGCCTTCCAGGCCGCTTCCCGACCAGCGGCATCACCATCGAAACAGCACACCACCTCAGGGACCAGCCGAAACAGCTTCTCAAAGTGCTCCCGACCTGACGCCGTGCCCAGTGTCGCCACCACATCCGGAAATCCGGACTGGGCCAGTGCCACGACATCCATATAGCCTTCGACGACGAGCACCCGCTCCAGGCGGCGCACCGCACGGCGCGCTTCATACAGGCCGTACAGTTCACGACCTTTGTGGAACACCGGCGTCTCCGGCGAGTTCAGGTACTTGGGCTGACCATCACCCAGGACCCGGCCACCAAATGCGATCACCCGACCTCGGGTGTCCCGGATCGGGAACATCAGCCGGTCGCGGAAACGGTCATAGCGCCGCCCCTGCTCGTTCTCGACCAGAAGCCCGGCCCTGACCAGATCCGATTCGGGAAACTCGGCCAGTGCCTGGCGCAGCCCGTCCCAGCCCGGAGGCGCAAAACCGATGCCGAAGTCGCGTACCGTGACACCCTGGATGCCACGCGCTTTCAGATAGTCGATGACCCGCGCCCCCTCCGGGTGCTCGCGCAGTGCCCGCCGGAAGTAGCGTGCGGCGGCATCCAGCGCTGCATACAGCGGCGTGTTGTCTGGCCCCTTCGCCTGGCCAGGGAGACCCTGTTCGCGCGGCACTTCCAGGCCGGCCTGCCGAGCCAGTGTTTCCACAGCGCTGACAAAGTCCAGATGTTCATGCTCCATCAGGAAGGTCAGCGCCGTCCCGGTGGCACCACAGCCAAAGCAGTAATAGAACTGCTTTTCCGGGTTCACACTGAACGACGGCGTCTTTTCATTGTGGAACGGGCACAGCGCCTGATAGTTGCGGCCGGCTTTGCGCAGCTTCACGCGCGGATCAATGACATCGACGATATCAATCCGCGACAGCAGATCGTTGATGAATGCCTGTGGGATGCGTCCAGCCATGCGGGAGATTATGCACGCCTTTGCGGTCGTTTGAGCCTTGCCGCGCAAACCGGTGGACCCGATGCGGCCATGAACACGTCGGCAGTTGCCGACCGCGGGATGGATCAGTCGGTCAGCCGCGCCTTGACCAGCTGACTGACAGCCGCCATGTCGGCCCGCCCCTGTACTTGCGGGCGCAACAGCGTCATGACCTTGCCCATGTCGCGTGGCGACGTCGCGCCCGACTCGGACAGGGCAGCATCAATGAGCCCGTTCAGCTCCGCATCGCTGAGCGGTTGCGGCAGAAATTCGATCAGGACACTGACTTCATAGGCTTCCTGGTCCGCCAGATCCTGACGACCAGCATCCCGATACTGCTGTTCAGAATCCTTGCGCTGCTTGAGCATCTTGTCGATGACCCTGAGCACATCCGGGTCATCCAGCTCACGGCGCTCATCCACCTCGACCCGCTGCACCTCGGCGCTGATCAGGCGCAGCACACCAACGCGCGCCTTGTCCCGGGCCTTCATGGCCTCCCGGGTGGCAGACTGCACACGGTCACGCAGCTCGCTCATGGGTATCTCGAAGTCAAATCAGTGGGGCAGACCGACGCAGAGCCGAGCCGGTCGAAGTGCGGGCGCCCGAATACGGACGCCCGTCGCATCAGAATGAGCGCTCGAAGCGCCGCGACTCGCGCTGCAGCTTCTTCTGGTGCCGCTTTACGGCTGCCGCTGCCTTGCGCTTGCGAACCGCCGTGGGCTTTTCATAGAACTCGCGCCGGCGAACCTCGGACAACACCCCGGCTTTCTCACAGGACCGCTTGAACCGACGCAGGGCGGCATCAAAAGGTTCGTTTTCTCTTACTTTTACGCTCGGCACGCGAAGTCAGCCTCCAATATGCTTTCTGATTACCAAATCCATTCGGGCCATCGCCTGGCACTTTCCAGGCAGTGGACACAGACAATAGACCACGACACCCTGTCAGCAGGGTCTCAAGGGCCGGCGATTGTACTGTTTCCGCCCCACGCTGCCAAGCCCTGGATGCTCTGCTACTATCGCGCCTTTCCCGAGCCACGGACGGACGCCATGCGCGTACTGGGTATAGAAACCTCCTGCGACGAAACCGGTATTGCCCTCTATGACAGCGAGCATGGCCTGCTGGCGGACGCCCTTTACAGCCAGGTCGACATGCATGCCGAATACGGTGGTGTGGTTCCCGAGCTGGCCTCTCGTGACCACATTCGCAAAACACTGCCGCTGATCCGCGAGGTGCTCGGGCGTGCCCACACCGAACTGTCCGAGCTCGACGGCATCGCCTACACGGCAGGCCCGGGGCTGGTGGGTGCGCTGATGGTTGGTGCGGCCATTGGTCGCGCCCTGGCCTGGTCCCTGGACATTCCGGCGCTGGCGGTACATCACATGGAAGGGCATCTACTCGCACCACTGCTGGCAGAGACCAAACCAACGATGCCATTCGTCGCCCTGCTCGTGTCCGGCGGACACACCCAGCTGGTCCGCGTCGATGCCATCGGGGTGTACCAGATCCTCGGCGAGTCGATAGACGATGCCGCCGGCGAAGCCTTCGACAAGACTGCAAAGCTGCTGGGACTGCCCTATCCCGGCGGCCCGGCATTGGCACGGCTTGCCGAACAGGGTCGGCCGGGTCGCTTTCAGTTTCCCCGGCCCATGACCGACAGGCCGGGCCTGGCGTTCAGCTTCAGTGGCCTGAAGACAGCCGCCCTCAATGCGGTACGCAAAGCCGAGCCGCTGAGCGAACAGGACAAAGCCGACATCGCGCTGGCCTTTGAAGCGGCTGTGGTCGACACCCTGACCATCAAGTGCCGTCGCGCCCTGCAGCAAACCGGGCTGACACAACTGGTCATGGCCGGCGGTGTGGCCGCGAATCAAACGCTGCGTCTGCGATTGCAGCAGGAACTTCCCGGACAGGTGTTCTACGCCCCACCTGCCCTGTGCACCGACAACGGCGCCATGATTGCCTACGCCGGTTGCCAGCGCCTGCTGGCCGGGCAGTCTGAGCCGCTCTGGATCAGAACCCGGGCGCGCTGGCCCATGACCGAACTGAGCGCAGTCAACGGCTGATCAAGCTGCCTGATGCGACCGGATCAGTGCCAGCCGGGCTTCATCGATGGCCCGACCCAGATCCTTGCCCGTATAGCCCGCTGCGCGGGCCGCGTCACCGCGCTCTGCCTGCAGTTCCGACACCAACGCGGCCAGCGTTGAGAGATCGGTCCCGGCACAATGCTCAGCGACCTGAATCAGTGCCTGATGAGCACCCCCTTGGCGAAAGGCATTTGCGCCGCGCAGCGCCTCAAGCAGATCGTCAGGCGCTACCCGGACCCAATCAGCCATCAACCGGCCATGCCGCGCCACAGCTTCGGCCAGCTGCTGAAAACGCCGCGGCACTTTGAGCCGCTCTGACAGCGCCCGAACGGCCTCTCTATCCAGCACCCAACCCAGTGCGCCAAAGCGCAACAGTGGTTGTTCTTCTGCGGGCACCGCCAAACCGGACCACAAGGACGTCAGCGTCTCAGTCAGGCCATCGCATTCGGCAAACCAGGGCCTGAGCGCCTCTGCCGCCGAGAGCTCAGCAATAAACCGATGGGCAGCCACCTGCGCCAGCGCTTTATGCGCCTCCTGCCAGACCCGCTCAGCCGACAGGGTCTCAAGCTCGCCGCTGCGCGCGATGTCCCGCATCAGCGCCCGGGTTTCGGCTGCCACCTCGAAGCCGAGCGGCGCGAAGCGCGCTGCAAAGCGCGCCACCCGGAATACGCGTAAGGGATCCTCGACAAAGGCCTCGGAGACGTGACGCAGCACCCGGTCCGCCAGATCCGCACGACCACCAAAGGGATCGATCAGACGGCCATCCTGATCCTGAGCGATGGCATTGATGGTCAGATCCCGGCGCCGCAGGTCTTCTTCCAGTGTGATGTCCGGACCGGCGTGAAAAACAAAGCCCTGATGACCACGGCCGTGTTTGCGCTCTGTCCGCGCCAACGCATATTCCTCACCCGTTTCCGGGTGCAGAAAAACCGGGAAGTCACGGCCTACCGGTCGATAGCCCTGCGCCGCCATGGCCTCTGGCGTGGCACCGACGACAACCCAGTCCCGCTCATGCACCGGCAGGCCCAGCAGAGCATCGCGCACAGCGCCTCCAACCAGATACACCTTCACTGTCACGCCTCCCTGGCCACAGGCACGGCTGCCCGCGAATGATTCGGCAATGATGGTAACAGTTCAGAAGTGTCAGAAGCGGCCGCACCTGCAGGCGCGGTATCAGCGTTCGTCTTCTACCGGGCAGCTGCGGCGGCTGACGACACGTCCGTTGTCCACGGACTCCAGATGCACCGGGAAACCCCAGAGGCGATACAGGTGGCGCAGCACCTCATCTGCCGTATCGCCAAGCGGCCGGCGGTTGGTCATTGAGTGTTGCAGAATCAGTGAGCGATCACCACGAACATTGGCGCGGACGATCTGTATGTTCGGCTCGCGTTCACCGAGGTTGTATTGCAGGGACAGCATTTCGCGCAATCGGCGATAGCCCGACTCATCATGGATGGCGGCAATCTCGATGGCATCTTCGGTGTCGTCATCCACAGCTGCAAACAACTTCAGATCGCGCATGACTTTCGGCGACAGAAACTGCTGCACGAAGCTCTCGTCCTTAAAGTCCCGCATGGCCTGATGCAGGGTATCCAGCCAGGGCGCACCGGCCACATCCGGCAGCCACTGCCGGTCTTCATCGGTTGGGTTCTCACAGATGCGGCGCAAGTCAGAAAAGATTGCAAAGCCCAGCGTATAGGGATTGATGCCCGAGTAGTACGGACTGTCGTAGGGCGGCTGGTACAACACGCTGGAGTGCGACTGCAGAAACTCGAACATGAACGCATCCGAGACCAGGCCCTCATCATAGAGCGAGTTCAACAGCGTGTAGTGCCAGAAAGACGCCCAGCCCTCATTCATCACCTGGGTCTGGCGTTGCGGATAGAAGTACTGCGCCATTTTGCGAACAATGCGCACGATCTCGCGCTGCCAGGATTCCAGCAGCGGCGCGTGCTTCTCTATGAAGTACAGCAGGTTCTCCTGTGGCTCGGACGGAAACACGTATTCGGTCGGATCTTCCTGCTTGGGCTCCACCGGCAGCGTGCGCCAGATGTCATTCAGGTGCCGCTGAATGTACTCCTCACGCTCCTGCTGACGACGCCGCTCCTGCTCGGCTGAAATCGGCGACGGCCGCTTGTATCGGTCTACCCCGTAATTCATCAGTGCATGGCAGGAGTCCAGCACCCGCTCCACCGCATCGACGCCATGGCGCTCCTCGCACTGCGCGATGTACTGCCGCGCAAACAGCAGGTAATCAATAACAGATCCGGCGTCTGTCCAGGTGCGGAACAGATAGTTGTTCTTGAAGAAAGAGTTGTGACCATAGCAGGCATGCGCGATGACCAGCGCCTGCATCGTCATGGTGTTCTCTTCCATCAGGTAGGCAATGCAGGGATCCGAATTGATGACGATCTCATAGGCCAGGCCCATCTGGCCACGCTGATAGCCCTTCTCAACCTCAACAAAGTGCTTGCCGAAAGACCAGTGGTGGTAGCCAATGGGCATGCCGACCGAGGCATAGGCATCCATCATCTGGTCCGAACGGATCACTTCAATCTGGTTCGGATAGGTGTCCAGCCTGAACTCAGCAGCCAGACGGCCGATCTCCCGGTCATAGGCCTCAATCAACTCAAAGGTCCAGTCGTTGCGATCGGAGATCAGCCGCTCTTTACGCGTTGTCTCGGTCATGCGCCCACCATGCGTTTCTTGAACAGGTCGCGGAACACTGGATAGATGTCAGCGGGCTCGGCAATGCGCCGCTGCGCCATGCGCTCCGGATAACGTTCCGCCAGCCTGGCGTACTCATGCCACAGGCTCTGATGCTCGCGCTGCGTGATTTCAACATAGGAAAAATACTGCACCTGCGGCAATATCGACTGCTGCAACAGGCGCCGGCAGATCGGCGAATCGTCGTTCCAGTTGTCGCCATCGGATGCCTGCGCACCGTAAATGTTCCAGTGCTCCGTGGGATACCGCTCGTCGATGATCTCACTCATCAACTTCAGTGCGCTGGACACCACAGTGCCACCGGTTTCCCTGGAATAGAAAAACTCCTGCTCGTCGACTTCCTTGGCCTGCGTGTGATGCCGGATAAAGACCAGGTCGGTACGGTCGTAGCTGCGCTGCAGAAACATATACAACAGCAGAAAGAAGCGCTTGGCCATGTCCTTGATCTGTTGATCCATAGACCCGGACACATCCATCAGACAGAACATCACGGCCTTGGAGGTCGGCACCGGCTCCTTGCGCTGCATGTTGTAGCGCAGGTCATAGGTATCCAGAAACGGCACCCGGCCAATCCTGGCGCGCAGCTTCTCGATCTCCGCCTCAAGGGCATAAGCCTGCTGCATGTCGCCTACCGCCCGCGCCTGTTCAAGCTCGGCCTCTGCCTCACGCAGCCGCCGTCGTGAGCCGCCCGTCAATGCGAGCCGCCGGGACTTGGCGGTACGCATGGAGCGAACGACGTTGAGCTGAGCGGGCGTGCCGTCGCTGGTAAAGCCGGCGTGCACGCGCTTGAAGCTGTCACTGCCCTGCAGGTGGCGTTTGACCATGTTGGGCAGTTCCAGCCCCTCGAACATCAGCGCCAGAAATTCTTCCTGAGAGATCTCAAAGACGAAATCGTCCTCGCCTTCACCACTGTTGCTGGCCTGGCTGCCGCCACCGCCACCACCGCCTTCCGGACGCGGAATCCGGTCACCCTGCACAAACTCCTTATTGCCCGGATGGACGATGCTGCGCCGCCCACCCCGGCCGTGACCAAACACCGGCTCGCTGACATCCCGGGCGGGGATGCTGATCTGCTCGCCGCGATCCATGTCCGTGATGCTGCGGGAACGCAGCGCCTCCTGCACAGCGCGCTGAATGTGGGCCTTGTGCCGCCGCAGGAAGCGCTGCCGGTTGACGGCACTTTTGTTCTTGCTGTTGAGGCGTCTGTCGATGACGTAACTCATGAACGCGCCTCGCTTACTGGGACTTTCGAACCCGCAGATACCACTCAGCCAGCAGGCGCACCTGCTTCTCGGTATAACCACGCTCGACCATGCGGTGCACGAAATCATCGTGCTTGCGCTTGTCGTCGCTGGTCGCCTTAGGATTAAACGAAATCACTGGCAGCAGGTCTTCGGTGTTCGAGAACATCTTCTTCTCAATCACCGAGCGCAGCTTCTCGTAGCCCAGCCAGGAAGGATTGCGGCCATTGTTGTTGGCTCGCGCACGCAGAACGAAGTTGACGATCTCGTTGCGGAAGTCCTTCGGGTTGGAGATACCCGCCGGCTTCTCAATCTTCTCCAGTTCCTCATTCAGAGCGGCCCGATCGAGAATATCGCCGGTCTCGGGATCGCGGTATTCCTGATCCTGAATCCAGAAGTCGGCGTAGGTGACATAGCGATCGAAGATGTTCTGCCCATACTCAGAGTAAGACTCCAGATAGGCGGTCTGGATTTCCTTGCCAATGAAGTCAACATACTTCGGCGCCAGGTATTCCTTCAGGAAAGTGAGATAGCGGTTGCGCTGCTCCTCCGGGAACTGCTCCTGCTCGATGCGCTGTTCCAGCACATACATCAGGTGCACGGGGTTCGCGGCCACCTCGGTCGAGTCAAAGTTGAAAACCTTGGACAGAATCTTGAAGGCGAATCGCGTAGACAGCCCTTCCATGCCCTCATCAACACCGGCCATGTCGCGGTATTCCTGAATCGACTTGGCTTTCGGGTCGGTGTCCTTGAGGTTTTCACCATCATAGACCCGGATCTTGGAGTAGATGCTCGAGTTCTCGGGCTCCTTGACGCGCGACAGCACCGTAAAGGTCGCCAGCATGTCCAGCGTATCCGGTGCACAGGGCGCTTCCCGGAGCGATGAATTCGCAATCAGCTTCTCGTAGATCTTCACCTCTTCGGAAATGCGCAGACAGTAGGGCACCTTGACGATGTTTACCCGGTCGATGAAGGCCTCATTGTTCTTGTTCGCCTTGAAGTTCTGCCACTCAGACTCGTTCGAGTGCGCCAGCACAACGCCATCGAAGGGAATCGCGCCTATCGCCTCGGTACCGTTGTAGTTGCCTTCCTGCGTGGCGGTCAGCAGCGGATGCAGCACCTTGATCGGCGCCTTGAACATCTCGACAAACTCCATCAGGCCCTGGTTGGCCTTGCACAGCGCGCCGGAATAGCTGTAGGCGTCGGGATCGTTTTGCGCGAAGTCCTCGAGCTGTCGAATGTCGACCTTGCCCACCAGCGCCGAAATGTCCTGGTTGTTCTCATCGCCCGGCTCGGTCTTCGCCACGGCGATCTGATCGAGCATCGACGGATAGCGCTTGACGACCCGGAACTGGCTGATGTCGCCGCCAAATTCCTGCAGGCGTTTGGCTGCCCAGGGTGACATCACACCTCTCAGATAACGCTGCGGAATGCCGTAGTCTTCTTCCAGGATCGCGCCATCCTCATCAATCGAGAACAGCCCGAGTGGAGATTCGTTCACCGGAGAACCTTTGATGGCATAGAAGGGCTCGCGCTGCATCAGCGCTTTGAGGCGTTCCGCAAGTGACGACTTGCCGCCACCAACAGGCCCAAGCAGATAGAGAATCTGCTTGCGCTCTTCCAGACCCTGCGCAGCATGGCGAAAGAACGACACAATCTGCTCGATAGCCTCTTCCATGCCATAGAACTCATGGAAGGCCGGATAGAGCTTGATGATTTTATTCGAGAAGATGCGCGACAACCGGGGATCTTTGGCGGTGTCGACCAGCTCGGGTTCGCCGATCGCCCGGAGCATGCGCTCAGCGGCGGTGGCATAGGCACCCGGATCATCGCGACAGAGCTCAAGGTATTCCTTGATCGAATACTCTTCTTCCTGCCGTGCATCGTAACGCGCTTGAAAGTGATCGAATACGCCCATATCAGGTCCTCCATGACGCCTGCTGTACGCTCATCTTGATGTCTGCCACCTGCCCTGCGTGCTGGGCAATTCAGTTGAGGCAGACTACCGCCTGTTGCGAATCTTGGGGCCGCTTCAATGTGCTAATGCCCTGGAGTCCGGCCCCGCTCCGGGGCTTTAACTGATATGTCCGTTTCTGGTGCCTGTCGTTCCTTATTCCGTTAAATTTATTTCACTGAAGTGTTACACAAATTTCAGAGAATTAAAGCTGCGTTTGTCGACGTTTTGCTACCGCTGACACCTGGAACCGTCGTCGGTCCTGCAGCCGCATTGCCGTCAAGGCACCACCCCACACACACCCGGTATCCAGGGCATGTATAAAGGGCAACCCTGTGCGTCCATTTAACGCCGCCCAATGCCCAAATAACAGCTCTATTGCCGGCTCATTGCGATCGCCATTCAGACTCTGACCGAGCAATTCCCGTGCCGTATCTTCCTCAGCATAGTATGCGAACCAGGGACGACAAGGTTCAGGCAGTTCGCTCAGCGTTTCCTTGAATTTCAGGTTCAAACGACCGCCCGGCTCCAGTGCACGCATACGGGTCAGATAGTTGGTGATGGTGCGTAATCGTGCACCACCGCGCAGATCATCGCGCCAAAGGTCCGGCTCATTGCCGTACATGACTTCAAGAAATGCGGATATTCCGGAACCGCTCAGAATCTGTTCGACTTCCCGTGCCAGTGCGGCAGTCTGATCGACCGACCAGATGGGCGGAATACCTGCATGTGTCATGACAAAGCCGTCACGTTGGTAGAACAACGGCTGGGTTCGCAACCAGTCGATCAGTACATCGCGATCCGGCGCATCCAGAACGCTCTGCAAGGTGTCACTGCGATTGGGCTGGCGCTCTCCATAGGCGAGTGCCAAAAGATGCAAATCGTGATTGCCGAGCACCGTGATCGCATCATCGCCAAGGTCACGCACAAAGCGCAGTACAGACAGGGAGTCCGGTCCACGATTTACCAGGTCGCCGGCGAACCAGAGCTGATCTTGACCGGGTTGAAAACCAATTTTGTCGACCAGCAGCTGCAGCTCCGCGTAGCAGCCCTGCACGTCACCGATCGCGTAAACAGCCATAAGCGCCTCGTCAGTCCGCGATTATGCCCGGTCCTGGCTCCGGCAGTATGCGCCCGCCAACGCCACATAACCGTCTAGGTCGACCTGATCCGGACGCAGCTCCGGCGACACCGGCATCTGATCCCAATCCAAAGCCAGCGTCCGCAGTGCATTGCGCAACGTCTTGCGGCGCTGCTGGAAGGCCGTCCGCACCAGCGTATCAAAGCTCACCAGGGCATCGTCGCTCAAGCGCTGATCGCGCCGGGGCGTCAAGCGCACAAAACGTGAATCCACAGCGGGAACCGGCCGGAAACACTGTGGCGGCACGGCCAATAGCGGTTGTACTTTACAGTGGTATTGCGCCACCACAGACAACCGTCCCCACTGCTTGGTGCCGGGTTCCGCAGCAAGCCGGGACACGACTTCCTGCTGCAACAAAAAGTGCATGTCCTGAATCTGTCCGACGTGCTGGAAGAGACGCACCAGCAGTGGTGTGGAAATGTTGTAGGGCAGGTTACCCACCAGACGCCAGCCAGCGTCCGGCGCTGTGGCAAGCAGCGCCGCGAGGTCGATGCGCAACACATCGGCTTCGATCAGCGTCAATTCCGGCCAGCGTTCGCGCAGCATGGCGGCCAGATCGCGATCGATCTCAACAACCGTCAACCGGCTGGGATCGCTCAGCTCATCGATCAGGTGTGCCGTCAATGCGCCTTGCCCGGGACCGATCTCAAGTAGCTGCTGTGTCGGACGTGGCGCCACGGCACGCGCCATGGCCGACAAGATGTTCTGATCGACCAGAAAGTTCTGCCCAAAACGCTTGCGAGCGCGATGTCCGCGGTCTGCCGGCATCAAATTGTGCCGCCCGTCAGGCCGCTGAGCGTCGCTCCGAGTGCAATGGCAGCTTCCAGGCTGCCGCCGTCAATGCGACCTGTCCCGGCCAGGTCCAGGGCGGTGCCGTGATCGACGGAGGTGCGCACGATGGGCAGCCCCAAAGTTACGTTGACGGCATGGCCGAAGCCCGCGTGTTTGAGCACCGGCAGGCCCTGATCGTGATACATCGCCAGTACCGCATCGGCCTCGGCAAGCATGGCCGGGGTGAACAGCGTATCGGCCGGCAGCGGGCCGCGCACGCCGCGGTCACGATAGGCGCGGCAGACCGGCGCAATCACATCGATCTCCTCGCGGCCCAGATGACCGCCCTCCCCGGCATGTGGATTGAGGCCAGCCACCAGCACGCGCGGCCGCTCGATACGGAAACGCTGCTGCAGGTCCGCCAGCAGAATATCGAGCACCTGCTGCAACCGGTCGGCCTGAATCAAGGTCGGTACGGCACTGAGCGGCACATGAGTGGTTGCCAAGGCGACGCGCAACTGGCCAGCGACCAGCAGCATGACAACCTGCGGGACGCCGCAACGCTCTGCAAAGAATTCAGTGTGGCCGGAAAAGGCCATACCGGCGTCGTTGATCACGGACTTCTGCACTGGACCGGTCACGACCCCGGCTGCCGCCTTGCTGAGGCACAGATCGGCGGCCTGGCGCAGGGTATCCAGCACGTAGCTGGCATTGTCGAGGGCAAGCTTGCCGGGTTCAGCGGGACATTGCAGCGGGACCGGCAGCACGGCCAATGTGCCAGGCGCCTGGCTGACTGGGGCGGCCAGGTCTTCCAGCACCTGCAACTGTATCGGCAGCCCCAGCAATCGAGCGCGGCCACCCAGCAGGCCCGGGTCCGCCACGGCCACCAGTGGTATACGCCGCGGCTGCTGCGCCCAGCGCAGAATCAGATCAGGCCCAATGCCGGCCGGTTCGCCAGCGGTATACAGCAGCGGTGCAGTCAGAGGCGCAGCTCCACGTAGGATTCGTCGCGAATCTCGGCGATCCAGCTTTGCAACTCTTCCTCGAAGCGACGGTTGTGCAGGGCGTTGCCGGCCATATTGCGGCGCGCCTCACGCCCCATGTCCTGTTCGCGCCGGTCTTCGACCTTCAGCAGATGCCAGCCATACTCGGTGCGGAAAGGTCCCTGCACCTCGCCGATCTCGGCATTGTCCATGACCTCAGCGAAGGCCGGCACATAACGCTCGGATTCCGACCACCCCAGGTCACCACCGGCCAGCGCACTGCCCGGGTCTTCGGAGAAGATACGCGCCAGCTCGGCAAAGTCCTCACCGTCATCAAGGCGTTCACGCACGGTCTCCAAAATGGCGCGCGCTTCCTGATCGGTCCGGATTTCCGTCGGCTGCACCAGGATGTGCCGCGCCTTGGTCTGCTGGACCTGGGCCGCACCGGCGCCGCGACGATCGAACACCTGAACAATGTGGAAACCGCTGCTGCTGCGGATCGGCCTCAATGTGGCGCCAGGGCGCAGCTCAAGCACCTGATCCGCGAACAGGCTGGGCAGCTCGCCGGCGCGTCGCCAACCGAGGTCACCGCCTTCCAGCGCCCGAGCATCAGCCGAGTGGGTAATGGCCAGCTCACGAAAGTCAGCGCCCTCCTGCAGCTGCTCATACAGCGATTCCGCCAGTTCAGCACGCTGTTGCACCTGTTGTTCCGACGCGTTATCCGGCACCGCGAGCAGCATATGGCCGACACGATATTCGTCAGCCGTCATCTGCCGGCCAACGGGAGAATCCAAAAAAGCCCGGATTTCTTCTTCGGTTATGCTGACCCGACGGCCCACCGCATTGCGCTGAACCTGGCCGATCACCATCTCGCGCCGTACGTCGTCACGAAACTCCCGGTAACTGATGCCATCGGCGGCCAGTGCCCGCTGAAACTCGGTCAGGTTCATGCCGTTCTGCCGGGCAATGTTCTCAATAGCATTGGTCAGGCTCTCATCGTCGATGCGGATGCCGGCACGCTGCCCCATCTGCATCTGAATGCTTTCGGTAACCAGCCGGTCCAGCACCTGGGAATAGAGAATCGGCTCAGGCGGCACGGAAGCGTTCGTGGCCCGCATCTGCTCCCGCACATTATTGGCCCGGCTGATCAGCTCCGACGCCAGAATGACGTCGTCTTCAACCACCGCCACGATGCGGTCCAGTTCCTCCAGCGCCTGGGCCCGCGGCGCCATAACCAGCACCATCGCAGCCATCAGGCCGCACAGCAAAGCCATCGTCGTCTGTCGGTATCCCTCTGTGCGCTGCACAGGAGGCACGGTTGCGCTGCCTGCCATACTGCCTTGCATCCGGTCTGTTCCTCTCATATCAAAATCTTCCTGAGCTACTGGTCACGCTGCCGACTGAGCACCCTAAGCGCTCAGACCTTCAGCGTCCATCGTGGTTCGCAGCTTGCGGCCCAGCATGCGCCCGCCATTGTACGGCTATTGTACAGGGGTCAGACCACGGCAGCGGGCCCGCCACCATGCCGCCGGCGTTCACTGCTGCCGCCGGTAGCCGCGAATACCGTTTTCCATAATGGGTTCCACTCGGCCACCAACGCCCCCCATACCGCGGAATACCACCTGCACATAGACCCCGCGCTGATTGCTGGCCAGCTCCGGCTGTCGTTCATTCGGGATGCGCAGACTGCGCCGACCGACCACCCGGACCTGCCAGCAGCAGTCGTTGTACTCCAGCCCCCCGAAGCCCTCGATGGTGCGGTTGAACTCGAAGTCGTAGTTCCAGTAGCCAAGCACGCTCCAGTGGCTCGCCAACGGCCAGAGCACAGAAATTTCGGACTGCCGTATTTCCGGGCTGGCATCCACTCGGTTGCGGTAGCCGACATTGAACAGCCGCTGCCCGTCGCCCTGCTGGTGCCGGTCACCACGATATTGCAGCTGGACACTGGATTCGGCCAGCTCATCATCGTAGGGGTTCCAGATCAGCCCACCACGCAACTGCCAGTGCGATCCCAGCGCCAGACGCGTCTCGGCGGCCCACGCCGATGCCGCACGCTCCGCTTCGGTTCCGGGCGAACCACTCAAAGTCACACGCCGGTCATCGAAAAAGAAGATGCGGCCTATGCTTGCTCGAAACCGCTCATGACCGGTGTCGTCGCGCTGAAACCGTGTGGTCACGGCTGCCGACAGCTGATTGGCATCGCCGATCCGATCCACACCGGCAAAGCGGTTGTCGCGAAACAGCTGGGCAAAGCTGAAGGTCAGTTCACTGGCATCAAAGCGCGGCAGCTGAGACTGCTCCTCGAATTCCTGGTACAGATAGTACAGGCGCGGCTCGAGCGTCTGATTCCAGTCGGCACCGAGCAGCGTGACCGGACGGTCGAAGTACAGGCCGCTGTCGACACTCGCCAAGGCCACGCCGCGCTCCGGCCGTCGTTCGAACCCCTCAGGCAGATCGGTCAGATCATAGGCGGTATAGCGATAGCCGACTTCCGTGCGCAGAAATCCGTACATGGCTTCCAGCGGCAGACGCAGCCGGGGCTCGATGTGCAGCCGGTCGCCGTTGATCTGATTGACGCCGCTTAAACCGGTATTGTCACGCTCAAAGCGCGACCAGCTGCTGTAGACGCTGCCGCTCAGGCCCGTTGCCCAATCCGGCAGCAGGGTGCCGCCCAGGCGCCGGAAATAGGACAACTCCAGTTCAGGCAAACGCTGATAGGCCTCCCGGCGCTCCGGGTCGAGCTGCTGAAAGTCCTGTGCCCACAGCCGCGTGGTCAGCCCATCGGCCTGATAACGCACCTCGCCACGGCGCTCGATCTGGCGTCGGCTGGTAACACTGAGGTCGGTGCCCAGGTCACGAAAGTAGTCGCCATCACTGACTGCGGCATAGTCGACCAGCAGGTCCACAGCACCCAGGCGCTGCTGGTGGTCGACACTGACCAGCCAGCGGTCCGCCGGCTCAAACCGGCCGGGAATCTCGAGATCGTCAAAATCGTCTTTGTCATAGCGACCATCGAAGCGGCTGTCCCGATACAGCCAGGCACCGCCCAGCTCGGTCTCCGACGTCGGGCTCAGGTGACGCAGCTCGACATCGAAGCCTGCCCCACGCCGGGCAATCGACCGCGCGGCCAGCGTCGCGTCATAGTTGGGTGCCAGGTTGAAGTAGTAGGGCACGCGGATGTCGAGCCCCTCATCGCTGCTAAAGCCAAGATCCGGCAGCAGAAACCCCGACATCCGCTCATCGGTGACCGGGAACGAGATGTAGGGGGAATAGAGTACCGGCACCCCATACACCTGCAGCGTGGCATGACGAATCGTGCCAAAGGGTTCACCGGCATCAATGCGGATGTCACGGCCGGTCAGCGCCCAGCCATCGTGTCCCGGTTCGCAACGTGTCATGGCCGCACGCTGAATGCGCAGATTGCCGGCCTCATCGAGCGACAGTCTGGCGGCCGCACCGCGCATGGCGTTGTCATGCAACAGGAAGCTGACGTCGTCCGCGCCACCGGCGCCCGTAGCCAGCGAGAATTCGCCACGCTCGCCATGCACCAGCAGGCCAGGCAGACGCAGCCGGATGCCGCCCTGTGCTTCGGCCTGCTCAGTCAGCTCATGGACCCGGGCGCTGGCCGCCTCCAGGGTCAGGTTGCCCTGGGTTAAAGTCACCCCACCGTCGAAGGAGGCCCAGCTGCCAACTTCATAGTCCATGCGCTCGGCACGGGCGTGAATGTCCTGATCGCGTGAATCGGCGTCACGGGGCAACGGAAAGTCAGGCTCCAGATAGCGGCCGGCACAAAAGCTCGGCAGGCGTCTGGCCAGGGACGCCGGAAGCGCATCGCTGCGATGCCAGTCGGCTTCTGCCGCCGATTGGCGCGCATCGCCGGCAAATGCCGGCCACGCGAGCCCGAGCAGGGTCAGCCCCAGCACGGCCAGCCCCAATGCTGGTACTGCAGCTGGTACTGCGGCTGCTGCTGCGGTTGCGGCCCGTCGGCCCGCGATGGAAGTGCTGAGCCGCACAGGCCCCCTTAAGTCAGATTTCCGGCAAGCCGGCGATAATAAAAGATTCGCCACGTCGTTATAATGCCCGCCCCGGCGAATCCATGGACTCTGATGACGAGCCAAGGCGCGAACAGCAGCGACACCGTCAGCGACATCCGTCAGCACCAGCTGCGGCGCTGGGCAGAGCAGGTCCTGCGCATCCACCCGGATGAGACCGCCAGCGTGCACTGGCAGGTCGTCAGCGGGGATGCCAGCTTCCGGCGCTTCTTTCGTATTCGCATGATGCCGGAATCCCGCAGTCTGATTGCGATGGACAGCCCGCCCGAGCGCGAGAACAACGCGCAGTTTATCGCCCTCTCGGCGCTGCTGCGACGTCAGGGTCTGCTGGTGCCGGAAGTGTTTGCCGCCGATCTTGAGCAGGGCTTCCTGCTGGTCGAAGACCTGGGTGATGCATTGTACGGGAATATCTACCAGGGCCCGGACCGGGACCAGGCCCTGAGCGCCGCGCTGGACAGCCTGATCCGATTGCAGCGCCTCGACCAGGGCCCGGCGGCCGCCGAAGCCGCGCGCCTGATTCCGCCCTATGATGCCGAACGCCTCGGCATGGAGCTGGACCTGTTCCGCGAGTGGCTGCTCGAGCGCCTGCTCGGCCTGACGCTGCCGGATGGCACCGTAAAGTTGCTGCGCAGCGCCCGGACGCTGCTGATCGACAACGCCCTCAGCCAGCCACAGGTGCCGGTGCATCGCGACTTTCACTCTCGCAACCTGCTCTGGTGCGATGGCCGGACCGCCCTGGTGGACTTTCAGGACGCGCTGCGCGGCCCGCTCAGCTACGATCTGGCCTCCCTGCTGCGCGACTGTTATGTGCGCTTTCCGGAAGCGGAGATTCAACGCTGGCGGGAGGACTATCTTGAGCGTCTGGGCCGGTCCGGTATCCTGACCGAAGTGCCGGATGCGCACACCTTCGCCCGGCAGTTCGATCGTATGGCTATCCAGCGCCAGCTCAAAGCCGTTGGTATTTTCGCGCGTCTGAAGCTGCGCGATGCCAAGCCCGGTTATCTGGCTGACATTCCGGTGGTACTGCGCTATCTGGTTGATCTGTGCCTTGCCGACGCCGAGCTGAACGCGCTCGGCCATTACCTGGCCGAGCAGGTCGTGCCAGTCGCGGACATCCGCATTCAACAACTCATCTCGGAACCCACCAGCGAGCCGACACGTACATGACAGGTACATCAGCGCTATGACTTCCGAACGTCAGACCAGCACCGACAACAATCGGCAACGCCGCGCACCGGCCCGATGCGCCATGCTGCTGGCTGCGGGCCGCGGCACTCGCCTGGGCGAAATCACACAACGAACGCCGAAGCCACTGCTGGAAGTTGCCGGCAGCCCGCTGATCGAACACCAGCTCCGTGCGCTGGCAGCGGCCGGCGTGCAGCGGGTCGTGATCAATCTGCACCATCTTGGCGATCAGCTTCGTCAGCATCTGGATGGCCGCGACTGGTTCGGACTGGAGCTGATCATCAGCGAGGAACCCGAACTGCTCGATACCGGCGGCGGCATCGTCCAGGCGCTGCCCTGGCTCGGCGACGATCCTTTTATCGTACTCAATGGCGACATCTGGTCGGACTACCCGCTGCGTCGCCTCAGCGGTTCGCTCGGCGACGACCAGCTTGGCCATCTGGTGCTGACGCGGCGGCCACCCAGTCGCACCGAGGGTGACTTTGAGCTGGCGATCCATCCCGGCAGTGACCGCGCCGGACCGCTGCGTGGTCAGGTCCGGCGCAA
>SKXG01000342.1 GCA_007128525.1 Pseudomonadales bacterium
GAAGACTTGCGGGCGTTTATCATTGAGTGTCAGCAGGCCATGGCAGAACTGCACGTCACCCTCAGCAGCACCTACTTTTACGGCCGCGTGCGTCGCGTCCGTCAGCGCCGCACCACGCGCTGATCACCAGGCCAGGACCAAAAGGCGACGATACCGATGCCGTATCGGTCACAGCCCTACAATTCCTTGCATCTTTTCGCATTCCACTGATCTGTCCAGCCTTGCCCGGCGTCAGACACACCCCTACTGTGAAACAGACAGAACAACTTCAAACTTGGTCAAACTCAATGCCGATGCCCAGACGCACGCACCAGACCTTTCAGGCCTGCCTGACACCTGCCGAGACCTCGGCGCCGTCAGCCCGGCGCACAGCCTTGCTCGAGGCCATCACTGATACCGTCTACCGCAATGGTCTGGTCAACCTCAGCCTGCGTGAAATTGCGCGTCAGATAGGCGTCAGTGCGCCGGCCCTGCTGCACCACTTCGGCGACAAAGAAACCCTGTTGCGGGAAGCCTTGCACAGCCTGCACCAGCGCGAACTGGTTCAGCTGGACCGGGCCTTTGACGGCGTCGGCGTCAGCGAAGCCCTGGCGCGGCTTTGGGAAGCGCAGTCGACACCGGGCGAGCGGCGCTGTCAGGCAGCGGCGAATGAAATTCAGAGCGTGGTACAGAACGATCCCGCGCGCTTCCCAAGCTACCACCAGCATCTGTCGCGGCCCTGGATCGCCGCGATGAACGGGGCTCTGGAGCGCAGCAAGGCGCCTGAGCCACTGCGTATCGCCATGGCCACCCTGCTCGTCGGCACTTACCGCGGCCTGCTCAATGACCTCCTGGCGACAGGCGAGAGCCGCCGCCTGAACGCCGCCTTCCAACTGCTGCTGGACAACACCCGATCGCTGGAGATGCAGTGGCACTGTGCCAGCGAGACACCACCGGCGACAGATGACGTGTCCAACAATGTTGGCGGGCGGCCCTGACCCGCTAGAACTGCGCAGGCGCAACCGCCTGCATTGATCCCCAGCCTGCAACCCCTATAATCGCGCCTCTCGCTTGCCTGGTCTGACGGCCAGGCGACAGCGCCGCTAACCAGGCCCAGGAGTCCTGAATGCGTTGGGTCATGCGCTCGAAAATCCACAAGGCCACGGTCACCGAGGCCAACCTGAACTATGTCGGCAGCATCACGATCGATGAAGACCTGATGGATGCGGTCGGCCTGTGGCCAAATGAGAAAGTCCTGGTGGTCAGCAACACCTCCGGCGCACGCCTCGAAACCTACGTCATCAAGGGCGAACGCGGCAATCGCGAAATCTGTATGAACGGTGCCGCGGCACATCTGATCGAAGTCGGGGAAGAAATTATCGTCATGGGCTTCGAGCTCACCGACAAGCCGCTGATCCCTCGCGTCATTCTCACCGACAAGAGCAACCGGATTGTTGAAGTGCTGACGGAAACCGCAGGCAAGACCGTATAAGCCTTTGCCCTTCGCAATCGCCAGGCCCGGCAGCAAGTCGGGGCTTTCCGTTGCTGCCGGCCTGTGCTCCAATTCACGCAGTCTTTAACCGTTGATAAGGAAACATCATGAGCTTTGCCGGAACCTGGGACATTTCAATCGACACCCCGATGGGGTCGCAGAACGTCAAACTGACGCTGGAAGAGAACGGCAGCGAGCTTACCGGCTCTATGCATTCACCACAGGGCGATCTGGAAATTTCAGATGGCAAGGTCGATGGCGACCAGGCCAGCTGGACCGGCTCGCTGACCCAGCCCATGCCCATCACGCTGGAATTCAAAGCCAAGCTGGAAGGCGATGCCATCAGTGGCGACGTCAACCTCGGCAGTTTCGGCAGCGCCTCCTTCAAGGGCACGCGCGCCTGATTCAATCCGGCAGGGCTCACGCCCTGCATCAGCCCTGCAACAGCCGCGGCGAGGACTCATTGAGTACTCGCCGCCGCGCTTCCCAATCCGCCATCCAGGCCGACATCAGACGCCGGAACCCGGGTCCGTGATTGGCGTGTACCAGGTGGCACAGCTCATGGAGCACCACATAGTCGATCAGCGATGGAGCGGCCTTGACCAGATGCGTGTTGAGGCTGATCTGACCGCGGCTGGAGCAGCTGCCCCACTGACTGCGCATGCGCCGAATGGCGAGTGGCGGCAGCCGGTCGACCCAGGGCAGACGTTCGGCATAACTGGCCATAGACGCTGACAGCACATCCTGCGCCTGCGCCCGGTACCAACGGCGCAGCCCACGCTCAATGGCCGTCGGCGTCAACTGCGCACCACGAACCTGCAACTGATCTCCTCGCAGATCTACCCGGACAGCAGGTGACCGGCCCGGAACCGGCATCAGCCGCAGCCGATACCTGCGACCCAGAAAATCGTGCTCAGCGCCGTCGTCATAGCACAGCCGATACACGGGCCCCGCGGCCTCGATACGGCGCAGCCGGTCATGCACCCAGCCAGCATATTGCGCCACGACCGCATTGATTTGCGCATTGTCCGCCCATAGGGGTGCGCTGACGACCACGCTGGCATCCGGGTAAACACGCACCGTAATGCGGCTGCGTACACGGCGGCTGCGCCGCACGTCATAATCGAATCGGATCTTGGCTTGACTCATGGCACCATTATGCCTTGATCCTGGCAGGAGTGAGGACATGACGGAGCTGCCAGCAAGGCGCCCGACAGATACCGATGACCTGAGGCTGGACCCGCGGCTGCGCGAACAGGTCCGTGAACTCGGGCGCCTGCTCGGTGCGGTCATCGCTGCCGACCGGGGCTCAGACTTCGTCAACACCATTGAACAGATTCGGGCCCTGGCCAAGCAGGCCCGCAGTGGCGCCGCCGAAGGCTGGGCGCCGCTGCAGCAGTTTCTGGAGCAGATACCGGGTCCCGACACCCTGTCCGTTGCGCGCGCTTTCAACCAGTTTCTGAATCTCGCCAACATCGCTGAACAGAACCATCAGATCCGTCAGCTCCGCGAACAGGCCAGCATCCTGCAGCTGCCGGATCACGATGACCTGACCGAGACCATCGAGGGACTCAACATACAGCTGGTGCTGACCGCGCATCCGACAGAAATTCTGCGCCGCACAATGATTCAAAAGTACGATGCAATCGCCGATGCCCTCACGCGTCTGGGCAACCCGGGCGACGATCAGCAGCGCGTTGAAGGCGACCTGACGCGCCTGATCGCCGAAGCCTGGCACACGGATGAAATCCGCCAGCAGCGCCCGACACCTCAGGATGAAGCCAAGTGGGGCTTCGCCGTTATTGAGCAGTCTCTTTGGCAAGCCCTGCCCCGGACCATGGCCACGCTTGACAAAGCGCTGCATGACCTTGACCTGCCTATGCTGGACCTGCGCGCCGCACCGGTGCGGTTCGCGATCTGGATGGGCGGTGACCGTGACGGCAACCCCAATGTCACAGCGACGGTCACGCGTGAAGTGCTGATGCTGGCTCGCTGGATGGCCGCCGATCTGCTGCTGCGTGACGTCGAACAACTACTGGCAAGCCTGTCCATGCAGGCTTGTACGCCGGAGCTGGCCGAACTGGCCGGGGATGAGCAGGAGCCCTATCGCGCCGTACTGCGGCAGCTGCGCAACCGCCTGCGCCGCACCAGAGACTGGGCCGAAGGCATGGATCCGAGACCAATCGACGATATCTGCTATGACACGGACAGCATCCAGCAACCACTGCTGAACTGCTATCGCTCTCTGGTGGCCTGCGGCATGGAACGCATCGCCAACGGACCGCTGCGTGACACGCTGCGGCGGGTTGCCTGTTTCGGACCGACACTGGTCGACCTGGACGTTCGCCAGAACGCCGACCGCCACACGCAAGTACTGGATGAGCTGACCCGCCATCTCCAAATGGACAGGAATGGACGCAGCTACGGCGACTGGAGCGAAGCGGAACGCGTGGACTTTCTGTTGGCGGAACTTCAAAACCGGCGCCCGCTGTTGCCAGCACATTGGCCGGCCTCTGACGACAGCGCTGAGGTGCTGGCCACCATGGCGGTGATTGCGGAGCAGGAGGCAGCCGGCATCTCTGAATACATCATCTCAATGGCAGCCCAACCCAGCGACGTACTGGCCGTGATTCTGCTATTGCGCGCCGCCGGGCTGCAGCGCCAGTTGCCCGTGGTACCGCTGTTCGAGACGCTGGACGATCTGCAAAACGCCGCCGGTTGCATTGATGCCTTGCTGGCGCTGCCCTGGTATCGCGACTACTGCGCAGGCTACCAGCAGGTCATGATCGGCTATTCCGACTCTGCCAAGGATGCTGGCCAGCTGGCGGCGGCCTGGGGCCAGTACCAGGCACAGGCGGAGCTCACTGAGATTTGCCACAGACATGGTGTGGCCCTGGCCCTGTTTCACGGCCGCGGCGGTGCAGTCGGCCGCGGCGGCGGTCCGGCACAGCAGGCCATCATGTCGCAGCCACCAGGCTCTGTCGCCGGCAGGCTGCGCGTCACCGAGCAGGGCGAGATGATTCGCTTCAAGCTGGGCCGCGCCGAGCTGGCCACCGACACCCTGAATCGCTATCTAAGCGCGACGCTGGATGCGACGCTGCAACCACCGCGCAAGCCGACCGCGGAATGGCAGGCGCTGATCGAACAGATGGCCAGCCAGGCGCACAGCAGCTACCGGCAGGTCGTCAATGAAGACCCGGACTTCGTCGCCCTGTTCCGGGATCTGACACCGGAGCAGGAGCTCGGCACGCTGGCGCTCGGCAGCCGCCCGGCGCGGCGCACGGCCAGCCAGGACGTCGCCAGCCTGCGTGCGATTCCCTGGGTCTTCGCCTGGACCCAGATCCGGCTCATGCTGCCGGCCTGGCTGGGTACGGACAGCGCAATGGATCAGGCCAGAGACCATCTCGATGCACTGCGCGACATGCTCGGCTGGCCCTTCTTTTCGATGCAGATGGACATGCTGGAGATGGTGCTGGCCAAGGCCGACCCGGTGCTGGTCGGCTACTATGCGCGCCATCTGACCGATGCTGCCCAGCAACAGGCCGTCGCGGCCCTGTGTCAGCGCCTCGACACGCTGACCGAAACCATGCTCGAACTGCGCGAGTACGACGAACTGCTGGCCCGGGACCTGGCATTGGCCGATGCGCTGCGCGTACGCAACACCTACCTGGATCCTCTGCATTTGCTGCAGGCCGAGCTGCTGAAACGCTTTCGCGCGGCCGGTGACGACGTCGACCCGGCGCTGGGCCAGGCCCTGAAAGTCACCATGGCCGGTATCGCAACGGGACTGCGCAATACAGGCTGACATTCATAACAACACGGGAGCACTGCGTGAGCTTTCAACTGGACCCAAGACTGGCCGCAGACACCAGGCCCGTCGGCGACCTGAACCTGTCCCGGCTGCTGCTGCACAACGACAGCCGTTTTCCCTGGTGTGTACTGGTGCCGCAACGCAAAGGTCTGCGCGAGCTGCACGAGCTGAGTTCCGATGACAAGCTGCTGATGTGGCGGGAGGTCGACCGGGTCAGCCTGGCCCTGCAGGCGCTGTTCGAGCCGGATAAGCTGAACGTTGCCGCACTGGGCAATCAGGTGTCACAGCTCCATGTCCACATCATTGCTCGCTATCACAAGGATGCTGCCTGGCCGGCACCCGTCTGGGGCCGTGGCACGGCGCAGCCCTACCCGGAAGCAGCGGCGTTTAGTCGCATTCAGGCCCTGCGCCGGCAACTCGATCTGCGCTAAGCGGCCCCAAAACGGTTCCGAAACGGCAAAGTCGCACGGCAGGCCACCGGCGTCAGGACAGCAGGA
>SKXG01000197.1 GCA_007128525.1 Pseudomonadales bacterium
AAAGCCGGGGTCTTGCCGCACCACCCGTGCGCCGAGGTCTGCCAGCGTCTGCGCCACCTGTTCAAGGCTGGCTGCAATTTCCGGATGCAGGTGCTGGTAAAAGCCCAGTGTCGGGCTGAAGGCGATGCGGACCCCTCGCAGATCGCCGTCCAGTGCTGCCAGGAAGTCGGTTTTGTTGGCTGGCAGCGTCGTATCCCTGGCGTCCGGTTCGGCGAGGAAATTCATCAGCAGGGCGCTGTCGGCCACGGTCCAGGTCATGGGGCCGACATGGGCCAGTGGCCAGAACGCGCTCGGCGGCCACATGGGGCAGAGCCCCTGGGTGGGCTTGTGCCCGACTATGCCGCAAAACCCGGCCGGAATTCGTACCGAGCCGCCGGCATCGGTGCCCAGCCCAAGCGCTCCCATACCCAGTGCCACGGCGGCGGAACTGCCGCCGCTGGAACCACCGGCGGTGGTTTCGGGATTCCAGGGATTACGGGTGATACCCGTCAGTGCACAGTCGGTAACGCCTTTCCAGCCAAACTCCGGTGTTGTGGTGCGGCCCAGCGGAACAAAGCCGCTACGGCGCAGCGCGGCGATTGCGGGGGCATCATCGTTCCACGGCTGAGTCTCATCAATGACCCTGGATCCCTTGCGATTGGGCCAGCCGCGCATCATGAACATCTCTTTGACCGCAACCGGAATGCCATCGGCAAGACCGAGCGGCATGCCATGCAGGTATCGCTGCTCGGCGGCACGGGCCGCAGCCAGGGTTTCATCCTCGCGCACGATGCAGTAGGCGTTTACGACCGGGTTAAAGCGTTCGATGCGATCCAGGCAGGCCTGCGCGGCTTCTACCGGAGACAGGCTCAGATCCTCGAACGCATCAAGCATCTGCAGTGCCGTCATATCGGCAATTTGCGTCGGCTCAGGTCCCGGTGCCTGCGGTCGTTGCTTTCGGGTTTTGCTCATGCGGTTCTCCACTCAGGAACTGGCGACATAGCCGAGCTGCTTGTCGACCTGGTTTGCCAGCGGCTCGCCACGCTGCCAGCGCCGAAAGTTGTCAATGAACTGTGCGCTCAGCGCCTCCCGCCAGCCGATGACGTCTCCGGCCATGTGGGCGCTCAACAGGACATTGGACAGACTGTACAACGGGTGATGGCTGGGCAGGGGTTCTTCTTCAAAGACATCGAGCGCGGCGCCGGCAATCCAGCCACCCCGCAATGCATCGAGCAGGGCTGCCGTCTGCACCACCGGACCGCGTGCTATGTTGATCAGCCGGGCGTCGCGGCGCATGGCTTTTAATGCCTCGTGCCCGATCAGGCCTCGGGTGTCCGCTGTCAGCGGTGTCGCCAGCACGACGAACTCGGCATCGGGCAGCACGTGCAGCAATTGATCCTGACCATGTACGCGGTCAAAGTCCGGATCGGATTGTCGGGGCTTTCGAGCCACGCCCTGGACCAACATGCCCACGGCACGAAGCAGGCGGGCAATCTGGCGGCCGATGCTGCCGGCACCCACCACCAGCACCCGGCGCCCCTCGATACGCTCGGTTTCCCGGTGCTGCCAGCGGCGCTGCTGCTGCAGGTGCCAGCTGCGGGGCATGTCTTTGGCAAATGCCAGGATCTGCCCGAGAACGAATTCTGCGATCGGCCGATCGAAAATGCCTTTGGCATTGGTTAACGGGATGTCGCTGTCGCGCAGTGCCGGGAACAGCATGGCGTCGACCCCGGCGCTGGTGGCATGGACCCAGGATATCTCCTGTGCCTCAGACCAGTACTGCTCGAGCAGGCGGGTGCGGAAGTCGGTGACCAGCAGTACTTGTGCTTTGCGCAGGGCGCCTCGCAGGCTGTCTGCATCGCGCGCGTGCACCAATTCGGCGCTGTCCTGAATTTCTTCCAGACCTGGCGGCAGCGATTCGTCGGCTGCGGTCAGTACGGCAACCGGAATGCGTGCCTTCGCTGCGCTGGCTGTGCTGGATTGGGTCTGGTCCGTCATGCCGGATACCTGTTGCCGGACATTGAGCTTCAACAGTAACCAGCACTGTTGAGCAGCGTCAAACCCACCAGTGCTTGACCCTGGTTCTGCGCAAGGCATAGGCTCAAGCCACCTGTTGTTTGTCCGGCCACAACGGAGGTTGCTGATGGCTGAAGCCATACCGTCCAAACTGAATTTCAACGAGTCGGAAGATCCGCTGTGGCATCCGGCACTCCGGGCACTGCCCATCCCGGGCATTCGTCACATGGTCAACCTGGCTTCGGAGATGGACGATGTCGTGCATCTGTCGCTGGGACAGCCGGACTTCCCGACGCCGAAACACATCATTGATGAACACATCCGTGCTCTGCAGGCCGGGCAGACGGCGTACACGCTTGATGCCGGGCTGCCTGAACTGCTGACGGCGCTGAAGAACTACTACATGGAACGGACGGGCCGGGAAATTACCGAGGACAACATTCTGGTCACCACCGGTGCTACCGAGGCGCTGTACCTGGCGCTAACGGCCACGGCAGCACCTGGCCGGCAGTTTCTGGTGCCTGAACCCTGCTTTCCCTTGTACGCGCCGTTGATCCGGATGAACGGTGGCGAGGTGCGGCCCATTCCCACCTACGCCGACAATGGTCATCAGCTCGATCCACAGCAGATCATTGATGCCATTGGTATGCGAACCTTCGCCATCCTGTTGAACTCGCCCAGCAATCCGACCGGCACTGTGTACCCGCGCGAAACGGTCGAGGCTATCTTGACCGAGGCTGCTTATCGCGGCGTCAAAGTCATCAGTGATGAAGTGTATGACCACATGCTGCTGGACGGGCAGGACTATGCCAGTGTGCTCGGCTGTACCGCCGATCTGGACCATACAATGGTCATCAGCAGTTTCTCGAAGACCTATAGCATGCCCGGTCTGCGCATCGGCTGGATCATTTCCAGTCAGGGCACCATCAAGATGTTGCGTCGTTATCATGTTTTCACGACCACCGTCGCCAATACGCCGGGCCAATGGGCCGGGGTGGCCGCGTTGACCGGTGACCGCAGTTCCATCGACGACATGGTGGCGGAGTATCGCCGGCGCCGGGATCGCGTTGTGGAGCTGGTCGATGAAGCGCCATATCTGGAAGGCTACCGTCCGACCGGTGCGTTCTACATATTTCCGTCACTGCCCAAAGGTGCTGACGGCACGGCGCTGGCCATCAAGCTGCTTGAAGACACCGGCGTCTGCGTGGTGCCGGGCGACACTTTCGGCGAGCACACACGCAACGCCTGGCGCATCAGTTATTCCACATCGATGGAGCAGATTGAGGAAGCCTTTGCGCGGATGACGCCGTGGCTGAAGAAACAGAACATCACTGGTGTCGTTCGATAACGGTACCGAACCAGGCCAGCACACGTTCTGACAGAGGCCGTTTCAGCCAGTCGTCGTAGGTGAATGGCTGGCTGTTGCGGCAGTCGATTTGAAAGTCCGTCAGCAGGGCATGACAGAACCCGGAATCCAGCACGGCCAGGTTGACCTCGTCATTGATGCCGAACGACCGGTGGTCGAAATTGGTGGAACCGACCACGGACCAGACGCGATCAACCAACAGGATCTTGGCGTGCATCATGCTGTCTGCATATTCAAAGATCTCGACACCTTCCGACAGCAGTGGGCCGTAGCGTTTGCGTCCTGCACGTCGGACCAGGTGATGGTCGGTGTAGGGCCCGCCGGTGACCACCTTGACCTGGACACCGCGGCGGCGTGCTGCAATCAGTTCGTGGCGGATGCCGCGATCCGGAATGAAGTAGGGTGAGCTGATCAGGATTTCCTGGCGTGCTGAAGCAAGCAAGAATTGAATGAGCACCCGGGCCTGGTTGGAGCGCCCTGACGTCGGTGTGCTGCCAACGGCAAGCCCGATGGCCGGCGCCAGGGACGCCTCAGGCGACTCGTCAGGTTCCGGCGCAGGGTGCCGGCGTTCACGATCGGTCAACGCTGCCGGAAAGTTGGCCGGGCTGGCCAACATCTCACCGGTGCACTCCAGCCAGTTTTCGGCAAACACGCCCTGCAGACCGGCGACTATGGGGCCGGTACACCAGGTCTGGGTATCGCGCCACGGGAGTGCTTTCCGGTTCCAGTAGTCGGCGATGCCGGCGCCACCGATGAAAGCTTCGCTGCCGTCTACAATCAGCAGATTGCGGTGGGTTCGGTTGTTCAGGCGAATCAACGCGTGCCAGTGCAGAAAGTGGTAACGGTGAATGTCGACACCGGCTTTGCGGAGGCGTTTGATGTGTTTGTGACGGAGTTGCCAGCTGCCAATCGCGTCAACGATCACCCGCACCTGGACGCCGGCGGCAGCCCGCTCGCACAGTGCGGTAATGAATCGCTCTGCCACCTGCCCGGGCCGGAATATGTAGTTTTCCAGGTGCAGCGTCTGCTGGGCGCGGGCGATGGCCGCAAGCTGTGCACTGTAGAAGGCCTGCCCATTACTGTAGTGGGTAATTTGCTCAATGTGACGGGGTTGTACCCCCAGCAGCTCGGACAGCAGGCGCAGACGCTCAGCCTCTCCGAGTTTGTGGGCGGGTGTTGGTACCTTGTAGTAGAGGCCGGGTTCGAACAGAACCAGGAACAGCAGCAAGCCCAGGACACCAAAGGCGATCAGGGCGGCAATGTTGAACAGTAGTGCGATCGACATTGTGCATGGCAGTTCATAAGTCTTGTCGTTAGCATGATGACTGATTTGTACAGGTCGGACTATGGAAATCTTCCTGCTGTATGTGGCCATCATGGCTGTACTCGTGTACGGCATCATCCGGATGCGCGGCATAATCGCGCCGATGCCGGGTCACGCCGCTGCTGAACTTGCGGATCTCGAAGAGCCCCTGGTGAGCTTCAAGCGTAATCAGAACCTGCTGCGTGAACGCTGGCAGATGGCGGGGGTGCTGGACACTGAGGTCGGTGGCTTGACCCTGGATGTGCAGCAGACACAGCCGCCACTGCGCTTCCCCGACAACTACTTTGAGGCCGCATCACCGGCGCACTATCAGCGGCTGCGGGACGCTGGGTTTCGGCTGGCCTGGCTGCAACGGAAGTCGGTGACCGCTGGTCAGGCCGATGACCTGCTCGGGCTGCTGAGGCCACCTGCTGACCGGGATGCCGAAGTACTTGATACGCTGGCGCCTGTGCAGAGTCAGCGGCGTGGGCAACGGGAACAGCGGGCCGTCAACCTGACGGCGGCCGCACATCAGGCGGCACTGCTGCTGGCCGACGACGAAGCTCGTCAACGCTGGTTGTCGGCGCCGGTCATGAGCCGCCTGCAACGCAGCTTCTTTGTCTGGCACGAGCTGGAGGTGCCACCGGCCGAGACGTCCGCAGCCGACGCTGAGGCGCAGATTCAGGCAGCTCTGGCTGACATGTCCGAAGAGCAGGCGGAAAACTGGAAACGCTTCTGTGCGTTGTACCAGGCGCTGAACGAGTCACCGGGTTATCGTCAGCTGTGGCCGGTCAATGCAGAACTGCTGCTGCGTGCCGTGCGGCGTCTGCTTCAGAACCGCCACCAGTCGATGTCGCGTCTGCACGAACACCCTGATCTGGTGATCGACGAACTTCTGGATCTTGATCCTGGGCTGAGTTTGGAGCCCAGCGAGCACGGCTAGCAGATTGTTTTTTCAATCTGCTAACGCTGCGGATCAGCGTATCTGGTCACCGGACAGCGGACGCTGATCGGCCAGGCTCTCGGCCAGTGCGCCCAGCAAGGCCCAGGACTGCAGCCGGTCACGCCAGGACAGGGTGCCATCAAAATCCATGCGCGCCAA